>CAYTDF010000064.1:6997-13697 GCA_964436365.1 uncultured bacterium
GCGATGGAATCACCCCGGCTGTGAATGCCGCTTGCATGGGCGTCCCATACTGCTGTTGCGGCGGCTGCTGCCGCGGCGATGGAAACTCGAGGACTCGTTCCGTCATCATCGGGGGCGGTGCGGCGGTTGTTCGGGATGTTCCCGATGGGACGAAATTCGTCGGGGTCCCGGCGCGTCCGCTTTGAGTTAAGCGCTGTAGCGTATTCCTAGCAAAGACAACACTCGGGAGACTCTTCCATCTCCCATTCCGTGAGCGACCGCTTTTATGCGAACGGTGATTTCCGCATCCAGACGAACCGACTTGCCCGGCCTGTATATGGATTGGTTCTTGAACCGGTTGCGCGAAGGATATGTGGACGTTCCCAATCCCGTTATCAAGAGCCAGACCTACCGTGTCGACTTGCGCCCCGAATCGGTTCACACGTTCGTCCTGTGGTCGAAGAACTTTCGACCGTTTCTGCGGTCGGCGGCACCGTTCGACCGCTATCGCTGGTATTTCAACTTTACGATCGATGGGAACGAGGCGTGGAGTCGTCGCGCCCCACGCTCGGACCGGCAACTGGCTCAACTCGAAGAGCTTACAGAGCGCTTCGGGCCCGCGCGTATCAACTGGCGTTTCGACCCGATTCTCTTCTGGGCGGACGGACGGGAAGATAATATCGACCCTTTCTTCTCTTTGTGCGACCGGGTCGCGTCGGTCGGGGTGAGGCGATGCACGTTTTCGTTCGCCCATTGGTATGACAAGGTTAAGAGCCGCGCCCGCGAACACGGTTTCGAGCCTTTCGAGCCATCCCTGGAACGCAAACGGGAAACGCTCGATCGTCTGGCCGAGTACGCTGCCGCGCGGGGTGTGACGCTGTATTCGTGCAGCGACGACGCCCTTCTCGGTCACGCCAACGTTCGCCGGGGGGCGTGTGTCGACGGACGACTTCTTGCGGATGTGGCGGGTGAGTCCTGTTCCTTGGCCAGAGATACGAGTCAACGTACCGATTGCGGTTGTACGAAAAGTGCGGATATCGGCAGCTACGCCGAAATGCCATGCCATCACGCGTGCGTCCACTGCTACGCGAATCCGGCGTTCGATTGATTCGCAGTTCCTCAAATACCCGCTCTGTTGGAACCTATTCTGTTTCTCATTCTTGCCAGATCCGTTTGACCTGCCCAGTCGACGTGCGTATAATAACTTTAACCGGTGTCGTACCGAATTATGGCGCGTTCTCCGGATCGCAAGGGCCCCTGTGTTTTTCGGGGGATGGACCCAGGTTTCTGGAGTGATTCGAACGCGGTGGAGCCCCGTTATTCTACCGGTCACTCCTAGGGAGAAATTTAATGGTAGCATCGACTGATTTCGACGACCTTCCGTTGCTGAAACAACTAACCTCACGCCCAAAAGCATCTCTGTACGAGAAGGCCACGAGTTTCAGTCTTGCCAAAGATGAGGTGGTTTTCGAAGAGGGCGCTGAGGCGACCGATGTCTATTTCTTGCTTGAGGGCAAGGTCAATCTGCAGACCAGTACGCTTCAAGGTAAATCCGTTGTCACGGATGTGTTGAAGGCCCAAGACTTGTTGGGATGGTCCTCTGTTTTTCGGGGAGCGAAAATGACCGCCACGGCGATCTGCGGTTCAGACTGCCGGTTGGCCAAGATTCAGCGCTCGCTGTTCATGGGCGAGCTTCTGAGACACTCCGATACGGGTATCCAAGTGATGATTAACGTCGCAGAGATCGTCTCTCGACGACTCCGGGAATCGCGTTCGAGACTGGCGCTGCACTTGAGCGGGAGCGCGGGGGATTCCGAGTCTGGGAGTTAGGCATTTACGCATTCCGTGCCTTGCTAGCGGATGCGCCACTGCTGGACGCGTTCTACGTGAAAAGAAAAACCGCCCGGTGGATCAACCACCCGGCGGATTTTTTTGGCTATTGGTGTCTGTCTGTAGGATGACGAAGATGTAGCACCTAGGCGAAGGGGTTGTCCTCATCGCTATCGCTCTTCTCCTCTGGCGTCGATTGTGACGAGGAGTCGGACCCGTAACCGGTCGAGAATGAATCGGTTGTCGTCGAATCCTCGAGCATGGCAGATGCCCGGCGGCGTTTCTTCATACGGCCGTTCACAATCGAGAACAGGATGTAGAGCACGATCACGCCGACGACGCCTCCGGTAGCGTAGACGATCATCGGCGAACGTTTGATTAGCGTAAGGTCGACCTCCACGATGTTACCCCGGAACCCGCCCTCATCGATGGCGCGTACCTGGACTTTATATCCCCATGAGAAGAGCGACACCGCGCGACTGACGACCCATGTGTCACCGGCAACGATGGTTTCTGGCGTCCATGGCCCTTCGCCTTCCTTGGTGAGGAACCGGTACTCGAAATCCTTGACGCGTAGCGGGTTGCCCTCCGCATCCCCGGGCGTATCCTCGCCACGAAGCGTGACTTGCGGGAATCCCCGTTCGGTAGAGGAGCCCTTGTAGGTTGCGAACGTTGTTGGGGGGGTCCGATCAATGAAGAACTCACACTCGACTTCGTTCGAACGGTTGCCCGCGGAATCGGTCGCCCAGAGTTTGACCCTGTGTGTGCCTTCGGGGAGGTTCTCGAACTCCTTGGTCAACGCGGGTCCGAGTTCATCGGTCTCTCCGCCGTCCAAGACGACAAAGTAGTTGAAGACCGCGTTCGGATCGGCGGGGTCTTTCCCCTCCCACTTCACGACATGCACGTCGTCCTTTGTACGGACCGGAGGTTCGGGCGGTTTTTCGGTGAAGGCGACGTTGATTCCCACGAGGACTTCCAGTGTGACCACGGCCGGTGTGGTATCGACATTCCCGGCGCGGTCGCGGGTGCGTACCCTCATCCGGTGTTGCCCGCTGACAAGGCGGTCGAACTTGTGTTGGGCCGGGCTCTGCGCTGGCAGCCATTCGCCGTCATCGAGTTTGACCTCGTAGATCAGCTCGTCGCTCTTATCGGTGTTGTCCTTGCCCTCGTAACGGAGCGTGAAGAAGCGCTCGTTGACGGTCTTTTCGGCGTCCGCTTCATTGGTGATGCGCGTCTGCGGCGCCACCTTGAACGTGTTGAACGCGAACTTGGAAGACGGTTCTTGCACATTTTGTGCGACGTCCTCTGTTCGTACCTCGAACGTGTGATCGCCGTCTGGTAAGGCGACGGTCTCAAACTCTGTGTCGGCGAGGAAATCGGACCAGGGACCGGTGTCGAAACGATAGGAGTGGACCAGATCGGAATCCTTAGAGATGTTGTCGTTGCCTTCCCAGGCAAACCGGACCTTCATCTCCCGAATGTTCTTATCGGTGGGGGCAACGACCTTGGATGTGGGCCGTACAAGGTCGGTCCGCACGTAGCTAATCCAGGTGAAGAACTCCTTTCCACCGCCCCAGACCACGTGCCGGTCTCCATCGCTTTGGGCCATGCGCGGCACCGAGCGCACGATTCCCGCAAGACTGACGAGGACGGAGGAGTCGCCCTTCACGTAGCTTACGGGGAGGGCGTCGAATTGCTTCCGTTGGACACGAACGAGTTCCAATCCATCGGGTGTGTCGAGCGGCGAGGTGATCCACCCCGAATCGAACAGGTCGCTCTGCTGGAAAGATTGCTTCGACCAACTTGTCCCGGCGTTCTTGGATCGATAGAACACGATTTCGAAATCTCGATTGTAGACCAGGACGATATCGTCATTGTCGGTGATAAACGGCGCGAAGGTCTGCGGCGCCCGGGCGGCAAAGAACGTGCTGATGTCACGGGGCGGGGAGAACGTGCCGGACTGTCCCGGCCGATAGTCGGAGGCTTGGATGCGGACTTGGATGGCATCCTTCTGTCCGCGGTTCCCCCGGTCCTTAAACTGCAAGGTGCCCAAGTCGATGTTCTCGGGTGTGATCTCCTCCGGAGAATTTGTCGAGATGGCGTTTGTCGGTGTCTCGATCCAAACCAATAGGACCTTGCCGTCCGTCTCAATGAGCCGGGGGGAGAGCGAGTTATCGGAGGACTTGACGACGTGATCTTTCTTCCAACTCTTTCCGCCATCCTCGCTGTAGGCGTACATCATCTGAAAGACGCGGCTCTCGCCGTCGTATTCCTGCGCTGGCCAGGTAATGAGTATCCGCTCTCCACCGACCCAGATCGCGGGCGCGCTACAGGTTCCGGTGAAGATGTTTATGGGCGCGTCCCAGTTCTTCCCCCGGTCCTTCGAGATCAGCAGTCCGATTGCTTGCGTTTTATCCTGGGGGTTGCCTCCCGCTCCGGCGGCTGTGGCGGGTGCGGCGTAGGCCACGTAGACCATATCTCCATTGGCGGCGATGGCGGGGTAGACCTTGGGTGGCTTGGCTTGCAGCTCGTTTCCGCCCGCGGCGGCCGTGCCGGAAATCTGCACCAGACGCTTTTCGGTCGACCAGCCTTGTGCGATTGACCAGGCGGACGGAGCGGCAATCGCCGCGGTCAGTACCGTCAACACGAATTGTCCGGCCGCCCATCGTGCGAGCCGGGACCCATGGATTGTTCGAGTGTAGAAAGCGGGCATAATCAACCTCTGTTCGATCAGGTGTGTTTCGATCATTATTCGGAATTATCGGAATTTTGTCCTTCGAGAGTCACTCCCCAACGGCCACCGCAGAAGGCAGCCCTCCGACCGCGCGCTGTGACGTGGACGTGCACCGCAAACGGCACACCGCGTTTCTGTCGATGCGCGTTTACAGACCGGACTCTCGAAAAACGCCCCACCCGTTCTCGACGGTTGGGCAGTCTCTCTATACAACAATCAAATAGTGTAGCAGCCACCGCGCGTACTGTCTGCGGATTGTCCCCCAAAACGGCCTGTCGCAAGAGAACTTCAACTGTCAGTTAGGTGTCAACCGGAGGCGAGCCGCACGACGAGGCGCTCAAGAGTCAGTTCCTTCAAGCGGCTTCCCCCCTTCAGTTCCTCATCGGCCCGGGTCAGCTGCTTGAGCCCGTCGGCGATTCGCTCCGGGGTGAGTTTTCTGGCCTGTTCTCCCGCGTTCTTCAGAGTCCATGCTTTTGCCCCTGTGACCTCCGACCATCGCGCCCGAGGCACTTTCCGGAGTTCGAGCTGCTTGACCAGCCATAGATTTCGGTACAGCGACTGGAGAATCCCCAGGATGGGGAGCGGTTCGTGGCCTTGCGCCAAGAGATCGTACAGGACCCGCAGTGCCTGTGCGGCGTCGCGTTTTCCGACGGCGCCGCCGATGCTCCAGACCGCCTCGTCGGTTTTGGCCACAAGGAGCTCGCGGCAGGCTTCGACGGTCACCACTCCCTTGGGTCCCGCATAGAGCGCGAGCTTCTCTAGCTCCATCCGGCAGGTCTCTTGTTCTCTGGAGAAGGCCTCGCGCAGATAAGCGAGCGCCCCCCGGTCGAACTCGACCTCGAACTCCGCCGCCGCCTGACCGATGGCGCGTTCGATCGCCCTTGCGCGCTCTTTTTTGGGGTCGACGGTGTGGCAATCCTCGATCAGTCGGAGAAGATCCTTCTTGATCGACCGGCCAGCCTTGACCTGGAGTATCATCTTGACAGTCGGTTCGGGTCTCTCCAAGTATCGCTGAAGGCGAGGCAGATCTTTCTTATCCACTTTTTCAAGATTGGTGATTGCGATCACCATCTGGGGGCTGAGGAGAGAGGGGGAGTTCGCGGTCTCTACGGCCTGACACAGTTCGCCGTGGTTCGCGTCGAACCGGTGGCACTCACACGCATCCGGCCCTCCACATTTGGCAACCGCGCGCTGGATCAGCTCTTCGAAGACAAAGAGATCGTTTCCTCGCACGACCACGATGGGTGGTGGTTTCTTGGCAGCGGCCATTCGGCTTGTTACCAGCCTTCGAAAAACTTGCTGAAGATCTGATCGGCGAGTTCCAGCGACAGGTCCCGTGTACGGCCAGGGGCCGCTTCCTGCACCAAGAAAGAGGGGCCCCGGATCTCGAACGTCCGCGGTCCGGCGACCATCGTCGGTACGGCTTCGAGATCGTTGACGTTGTACGGCTCGACTAGGCGCATGGTGACTTGGATGAAAAGGTTGAATGCCACCGCACGATCGCGATCGTCATAGGCGAGCGGACTCTGCTCCATCTTGGTGATGACACCTTCCAGGATCAGATCGGCGTTCTCGCGCCGGGAGACCGTCAACCTACCATCGTTGAGAATGTGGTCGATCAAAGCCGCGGTGAGGTTCTCCTCGGTGCCATACTGCAACGTTTCGTTCTTCAGCACGGGAATGTGGACGGTCTCGTACTTGTCGCCGTAAACGAGCGGAGCGCGCTGGGGTGGGTTGATGTCGGGCCAGCCGATTTTCCAGCCACCCGTACATGAGCCAAAGCTCCCCGCCACCAAGAGTGCGAGCGCCGTTCGCGACCAGAAATGAGAGTGAGAAGAACGTGTATCAGTTTGCATACCCCTGTTATAAACGCTCCGGCTCTGTCGGACAAGCAGAAGGCGTCCGGGGCACAGACTCAGGTGTCCGGCAACGGCCGTCTCTGTTTGGGGCGATGTCGTTTCAGTTTAGCATCCACGCATGTCCAGGAATTGTCTAAGTGATGTTCTTTGAGTTGGTTAGAGCGTGTTCCGGGACATCGTGTCCGATTGCAGGACGCCCTCTTCTTGAAAGGAACTCATCTTCAACCTCCTCCCGACTTTCCGCATATCTTTCGGGGAGGCAATCTGAACTTCCCAATCGGAGACAACTCTTGAGAGA
>CAYTDF010000065.1:0-13507 GCA_964436365.1 uncultured bacterium
TGAAATGAAGACAGAAGGAGCCGCCTAAAATCAACTAGAAATGGGATTGACTCGATCATTGTATCCTGTAGACGTGCTAAGTTCTCGTTTTTGCCACAGGTTCCTCGGCTCTGGCCCTTTGTGATCCACACCCAGAAGGGGCACTCATCTCACATTGATAGCAAAACATGGCTGTTCTTCCTTTGATCCTGGATTTCCCATTTGAGCTCTCGATTCTCTTCCAGAAGGCGCGATTCTGAAGTTGTCCCGGCCTTGGAGGTCCGCTCGCGGGTTTTGATTATCGTACATTGGTTCTTCCGGTGGCACAATCGACTTCGAAGTCGGGTTCCCGCCAGTAGCGAGCACCGAATTCGAGCCATCCAGACCGTAGGTATGGGAGGGGTAACTACGAAAGAATATCCAGCTTCTCCTCGGTCATTTCGTCGCTGGTACGAATGACGGCCGCGTTAGCGGCGAAGACTTTTTCTTCCGTCAGCTGGTTCACGATTTCACGAGCCAGATCGACATTGGAGCCTTCCAAAACACCGGACATAATCGTACCCCGGCCACCCGTACCGGCGACGCCCGGCTGCGCGACACCACTGGTCGGCGTCTGGGAGAGGGCGTCTCCCCCCTCGGCCACGAGCCCCTGGGGATTACTGAAACGCGTGACGGGAATCTGACCCAGCGCGACCGGCTGGCCGTCCACCGTGGCGGAGACGGTGCCGTCATAATCTACGTTGATATTCTCCGCGCCTGCGGGAACAGCGATCCCGGGAGAGAGTTCGAAGCCCTGCCCGTTCACGATCTGCCCCTCGGCGTTCTGCTGGAAAGCGCCGTCCCGCGTGTAGAAGGACTGCCCCGCGCCGTCGGTCACTTCGAAGAACCCATCGCCCATGATGGTCAGGTCCAGGGGATTCCCAGTCACCTCCAACGCGCCTTCGGAGAGATCCCGCACCGTGGCCACAACCTGCGCGCCCCGGCCGTCGGGACCCGAGGCCGTATCCGCACGAGAAGCCTTGTATCCCGGAGTCCTGGCGTTGGCGATGTTATTCGCCGAGACGACTTGCCGTTGCCGTGAAGCGTTGAGACCGCTCAACGCGGCGCTGATGGGATCCGGCATCTTCGTGTGGCTCCTATAACCCTGTCATTCAAGAATGAATCCCAGAGCGCTCAAACGCTCCTTCTACATAGAATACCATGAAATGCGGCGCTGCCCAGCGTCGTAAGCCCCGCATAACGCTACGGTTCCGATTGTCGCGCCTCGGTTGCGCGGGCTATCAGGCCGTGTCGATCCGCACTGGACGTAAGAAAGAGATGACGAAGACAAGCCCGCAGGCCGTAACCGCAGCCAAACAGACCAACATCAGCTGCGGCCCCACGGTATCGTAGAGCCAGCCCGACAAGAGGCTACCGACAACGCCGGAAAGCCCGATCGCAACGGCGTTGAACGCGGTCTGACCGCTGGCGCGCATGGTGCTGGGGAAGTGATGGTTGACGTACATAATCCCGGCGATGTGCATACAGCCAAACGTAAAGGCGTGCAGCAGTTGGCTAGTGAAGATGATCCACGTCGGCGGGGCGGAGGCCAAAATCAGCAATCGCAGGACAGCCGCGCCGATGGCCAGAAGCAACATCCCTTTCACCCCGATGCGGTTCAGCATCCGGTGCCCGTACCAGATCACCACCGTCTCCGACAGCGGACCGACACACCACGCCAGGGCGATGAGGGAGAACGGAAGTTTAAGGTCGTTCAGATAAATACTAAAAAAAGTATAGTAGCCCTGCATACCGATCCGGTGCAGCACACACCCGAAGCAGAATGTCGCGAACGCCCGATCCTGCAGGAGCGGAAGACTCTTGAGGAGCTCGCCACGTTTCAAGCCGGAAGGTATGGCTTCCATCCGCCAGGTCGTCACCAGAGCCAGACCGCTGAGCAGGAACCAAGGCAAAAACAGCCAACGCAGGTCGGTCACATAGAAGAACAGAATCGCCAACACCACCTGCCCAACCACAAAACCGATCGTACCCCAGATGCGGATTGTTCCGTAGCGAAGATTGTATTTCGCCCCATAAGCCAGCGACTGGCTATCGGTCATCGGGATCAACCCGCCTTGAAAACACGAAGCGGTGAATCGAAACGAGAAATAGAAGAGCGCGTGACTGATCAACACGCAGGGGAGCAGAAAGACCGTAGCCCCCGCAACCGCGAGACGGAGCGCCACCCGCGGATCCGCCAAACGATCCACCACATACCCCCAAATCGAAGGCACCAAAACCGTGGCCAAGACAAACAGAGCGGCCATCGCGCCGATGGTCGTCCCCGAAAAATGGAGCGATTTTTCATACAGCGGCAGGTGCACCGGCAAACTGGCCATAATCGCAAAGAGCAGAAAGTTGAAGGAATGTACCGGAGAGGTGTACCCCAGCGGGCCTAAACTCCGGGGAGGGTGTTCTGTCGTACGGGTCATGTTGTGCCAATCTGCAGAGCCACTTTGGAGCGTTCTTCAAGACAACTGTCCTCAAGCCGCCGCCGAGCGGCCCGCGGTTATGGGCATCCAGCCTCTCTTCAAGACGGCAGGCTTTTTGGGAGCCACATTACACCTCGCGCAGAACCTTGGCCCCGAGATGAAGGGGGTAGAAAACAGCGGCGAGTTGAACCAAGACAAAGATACCGATCAGTATGAAAACACGAGGGTCTTGAATGCCCAAGAGGACCTCACCTCCGGAGGGTTTGGCCGAACCCAAAAAGATGATCTGAACCAAAATGGCCACGGAGAGCGCCAGATAGAAGATCGTCACGACCGCCGTAACCAGAGCGCCGACGCCGGAAGATATCTCGGTCACGTTGGTCGTGTCGAATCGCGCGAAGCAGGCCCCCAACCCCACCGTGCAAGCCGCGAACCCGATCGAGAAGAGAACCGCAAGCAGAACCCCGAGATAGGAAACCGGAGCGGGAATATCGAGCAAATAGTTCAACAGCAGTATCATTCCCGTTCCGAAAAGCAGAATCCAGGTCAATTGCTCGATTAGTTTCGTCAATAAATAGCGCTCGACACCCAGGGGGCTTTCCAAAACACTCCAGATCGCACGGCCTTCGGCGCTGATCGAAGGGAAGGCGTAGCGCAGGGCCAGCGTGGCCTGAACGAAGCCGATCAACACAACATTAACCGGAACGATAAGCAGTTTGTAATGCTCCATACTCGGACTCTGCGAAACATTGTGGACGTGAAAAAGATAAACCAAGACTAAGCAGAACAGAATAATGAATTGACTCCACTGTCCGGCATCGCGAAGAAAAAGCCGGGCGTCTCGCCGGAGCAGAGAGGCGAACCACGCCGGGAGCGGTTGAGTGATGCGGTCGATACCCGTGAGCCGCTGCCAAGCGGGCCGGTTGTGGGCCTGCGAACGGTCTTGCACGTGGAGCCAGCTCCTCATATAAACCCGGTCGCCGAGCACACTCACCAAAACCAGACCCAGCCAGGCAGTGGTGGTCAACAAGGTGAAACTGAGAGCGACATCGATCGGGCGGTTGGCCACCCCGGCGTCGAGGAGTTCTTTCATCCACAGATGCGGCAGAAACGCGTTCGTGCTCAGCTGCATACTCGCCAGTTCCGCGGCAAAATCCTCAGGATTCGGTGCGCGGACGAAACGTTCGAGGATTGAGGAGCCAAACCAAAGAAACCCGATCGCAACCCCAACCAAGACCGCGCCGAGAAACTGCAACCGCGCCGGACGGCCCGCGAAGAACCGCGCGATCGTAAGAGCCACACCCACCCCCACCGCTCCACCGATTAGCAGGAAGGGGATAAGACCACTCACCGCGAGGGGATAGTAATGCCAGGGCGCGCCCAGCGTACGTCCATACGCCGCCAAAATCGGAAGACAGATGAGCGCGATCATCCACGTCCCGCGCAACAGAGCCTCGAAAACTTGCGCGCGGAAAATCCACTGAGGGCGTGCGGGGGAGGTATGAATCAGGTGAAGTTCGGCCTGATCGAACAGGCTACTGTAAGCCGTGAAGATGTGCGATATGAATGAGAGGATGAAGACCGCCAGAAAGCCCAGCGAAAAGAAGCGGCCCAGAAGGATCGGACCCGCCAGTTCGTTGGCGGTCAGGTTCGTACACAATCGCGAGACACCCAAATAGGTGATGCCCCAAAACAGCAGCACCAACACCCCGAACGACAGACCACGAGTTATGGCGCTCACATTCCAGCGGGCGGCGGACCGAAAAGCCCTCCTGCCCTTAAGCCAGAGCAGCCAGGTAATAACGCTCCGTGGGATATCTCCGGTCCGATCCGTCATCGAGACTCCGCCTCAACCGCCTCCAAGGGATTATCGATCTCCAGGCCCACAGTTTCCAGCACGTCGCCCCGCGCGACACGAAGGTAGACCAAGGCGTTCCGGTGATCGATCAGAGCCTGATTGTACGCCGCGCGGGCGTTGGCGAGATCTTCTTCGAAACGAAGCACCTCATGACTAGTCGTGATTCCTTCTTCGTAGGCCGTCACCTCGGCACCCAGCCGCTCGGTGGCAAACTCAACGGTTACGCCTGTGGCCTTGACCAGATTTTGCGTGCTCAGGACCGCGCGAACGGCCTCGCGGACTTGCTTCTCGATCGTACGTACTAATTCAAATCTGGACACTGCGTCTTGCTCCAGTTGCAGAGCGGCGCGCCGGTCCCGTGCACGCGCCGCACGGTTCCCGATCGGAATTGAGAGCATAAGACCCGCGCTCCAACGAAGATGATCGACGGAGACCATGCTGTCGTAGCTGTTTCCAGCGTTCCCACCCAAACCCGAGGTCGCCAGGCCCCCCACGAGATCCAGGCGCGGCAGGAGCTGATTCTCGCTATAGAGCTTGGATATCTCCACAATCGCGGTCGCGAGATCTTGCTGCTGGAGTTCGAGCCGCTGGGCCTTCGCGATCTTCATGGTCTGGCTTTCGTCGATCTCGCTCTCATCGAGCATTGGCTTATCGGTCAATTCGAGTTGCACATCCCACAAATCGCCACCATCCCGCAGTTCCAGCAGCCGGAGAAGGACGTCGTAGGCATCCGCGAGATACTGCTCCGCAACGATCAGCCTCTGTTCGCGCATCGAGAGCCCGGACTCCGCGGACAGGACCTCGATGGGCCGCAGAACGCCCACTTCGACCTTGGCGATGTTCTGTTGCAACAGATCCGTGGCCGTCTTGATGGAAGCGGTGGCGATAGCGATATCGTTGAGGCGTTTGTGAACCACCCAGTACGCTTGCTCGACCGATGCGGCGAGATCGATCGCAACGAGACGATACGCCAAGAGTTGCGAATCGGTCTGCAACTCGGCGATACGGAGCTGCGTGGTCACGATCTCCTTCCCGCTGTTGCGGAGAAGAGGGTGCGCTAGAGAAAACCCGAGCGACGTGGTCGTGCGCGGATTCATCCCTTCGATGCCGCTGTTGGTGTCAAACCGGTTGTGCCAAAAATCGAGGGAATACTGCGTCCCCCACTTGTTCATATCGGCGATGCCGGTCGAGGCTGATGTGGCCTCTTGCCGGTCGTGGGTGATCTCGACACCGCCACCGCCTTGAGCCAGAGGAGGAAACATGATCGCCCGAAATTCATCGAGCGTAACTGTGGGGTCCGTGAACAGCGCATTGATGGCCGTATCGCCGGGGACGGCGGGTACCGCTCCGCCTCCCCCGCCGCTAAACAGATTGGTGCTGGGGGTGTCCGAATTTGAAAAATCCACGGAACTGTCCCATCGGGGGTCGAACACGGCTTCTTGCTCATCGACGGCGGTCGCCATAATCGGAACGCTCAAGCGTTGGAGTTCCATTCCGAGGTTGCGCGCCACGGCGATATCGATGGCATCCTTTAGGGAAAGCGGAAGGATGATCTGTTCGGCGCAGACCGCGCCGCTCGCCATCACACCGAGCGCGATCGAAACGCCAAGAACACGTACCCAGACGCACGGCACAGGCCGCGATCCGCGATTCCAAAGAGAGACCGTTCGCTTCATCCTCACATCTCCTATAGAGCATTCCTCTAGGACGTCTCCGGAAAACCATGCACGGACAGGATTCCGTATCTATTTCGTAAACTTGAGCATATCGTATCCCAAAGGCTCGCATAAGCTGTATTATGCCGGTCGTCCGGCATTTAGGTTCTACTGGCAATGAGGAAGGCGCAAGGTGACGATGGCCACTCCCACAACAGATGGCGAAACCGCCGCAAGAGACCTTGCCATACCGGTTGTCGGCTTCCTGGTAGCCCCCGGGGCTGAGGTCACTCGAGCGGAGACCAGAGTGCTCGACACCTGGGGCCCCCCCCTTCTGCGGACGAAGCCGGTAGCGTTTACACACACGCGCTATTACGAAGACGAGATGGGGCCCGAAATCCAAAGGTACTGGGTTGCGGGGCAAACTCTCGTGCATCCCCTCGAACTGGCGGCAATGAAACGGCGCGCACTGCTTTGGGAGGAAGAGTTCACCGTGCATTCGGAGCGGGAGGGGCACAAACCACGCCGGAGCCTCAACATCGACCCGGGTTACGTCAACTTGGATCAGGTGGTCCTCGCCTCCACCAAGCCCGCCTATCACCGCATCCATATCGCGTCGGATCTACACGCGGAGATCACTTTGGGCTATTGGCACGGGGCTTTCCAGCCTTTGCCGTGGAGTTACCCGGATTATGTGGCGGCACGGCCGTTTTTCCATCTGGTGCGGAAGTCCCTAAAACTCGTTCGCCGCAAGGGCCGTTTTGAGTTTCCCAAGCAGTGGATACAACAATTCTCCCCGGAAATAGAGTTCCCGAGCGTGGACGGCTAGACGCGTGGGGTAGGTCGTTAGTCGAGCGGAGCGAGACGTTGACCTGCCGGACGACGTGGGGCGCGGCGTGTTGTACAAAACCGATACACATTGAGTGAAGAAATCCGCACTCGCAAACCTTATCCGCGCCATCCGCGATTCTGACACCGCCAAGGGTCACGGGGACTCGCGCACAAGACGCAGGCCGAGGTTGTCCTTACGGTAACCGGGCGAGTGGCTGACGCGAATCGCCGACCGGCAATACCGGGCGTTGATGGACCAGCCGCTGCTGCGTAGGGCGCGGGGCGAGCTTGCCGAGGGGCCTTGTGGATCAATCTGGGGGCCACGCGCCGATGGATTCTGCCACCGATCCGAGCACCACTCAAAGAGGTTCCCGTGCATGTCGTGCAGTCCCCAAGGGTTCGGTAGCTTCCGGCCCACCTCTTTCGAGCCGTCTTGTTCGCCTCCGTAGGTCCTGTTTCCACCCCACCACATGTACTCGTCCATCAAGTCGCAGTAGGAATTCGAGTCGGAGCACTCCAGCGCATCCCCAAACGAAAAACGGGTATCTGTTCCCGCGCGGCACGCGTACTCCCATTCCGCCTCCGTGGGAAGGCGGAACGTTCCTAGACCCAACCCGTTCAACTGCTCGATAAAGGTCTGGCAGTCGTCCCAACTCACGGTGTGCACCGGGTAGTCATCGCCAACACCGTAACTGCTGCCGCTTGCTGGATTGCTCCCCATCACCGCCTCCCACTGCGCCTGCGTTACCTCGTACTTGCCAAGATAGAATCCCTGCGTCAGCGTCACTTCATGCGGGAACCACTCCATGCCGGATATTCGCCCCCGCTCGTCAGACGGCGAACCCATCGTGAAGGTCCCCGCCGGTATCTTGATCATTTCCAACGGCTTCGCGCTGGAAGGCAGCCCTGGGAGGTCGATGGCGATCGTCTTGCCGCTGCTTGCTACGCTGTTTTCCACACGACTGGTCGTTTCTTTGGCTGGTTTCTCGCCGCACGACAACATAGAGAGCGACACCACAACAAGAAGAAGTACACGTTTCACAGGGACACCTCCAACGCACTGGAATCCAACAATCATCCACGAAACGCGACGGACTATAAAGCCCAAAGAACACCTTTAGAAAACCTTCTTGGCCAAGTGACCAAGGGTCCAAGTGTACGACCTCAAGAGCCGGACCCCTATGGCGAAACCCGTGCCATCCGCCGCGCCCGAGAAGGCGTCGTTCGGTGGACCGATGTAGATGATGTCACCGGCGGTCTCTGGATTCCCCGAGAAGTCCAGCAACCACTGGCTGGAGTCCTGGGCGGGGCACAACGGCGCAAATAGCAACACTGTGGAGAGGTGGTAGAGTTGTTTCATGGAAGGCTCCGCTTCCTGGAGAAGATGTGGTGCACTGTTGGGGAGCCTCTAAAAAACAATCCCGTGGTTGGACATGTAGACATCCCCAAGGGAGATCAAACCGTTAGAAGCGTTGTAGGCGTTGCGGTAGGCGATATCGTGCGCATAGGCCCACGTATCTTGATCGATCTTGTCCGGCCCGAAACTGGTCATGGTGTAGAGGGTTCCGCTGGGTCTCCAAGCCGTTCTCGGATTCTCCTTCCCGGAATGCGGTCCGGCGTACTGGAAATAGGGAACCGCCTTCTCATGCTGGAACGCTGAGTTGCCGATAAAAAACGGGTCAAGCGGAATCGAACCCATGTAGGCGATGGGAGACGTCAGCTTCATGTAGGTCATCACTTCGTATTTCAGCGACGAAACGCCCGGGACGGCTCCACTATCGTAATCCGGAATGTAGGTGTTGTTGTCGAGCCGGTACATCTCCATGGCATCGTGCAGCGCCTTCATGTCGGCGTAAGTGCGGGACATCTTGGCACGCATCTGTGCGTTCAAAAAATTCGGTACGGCAATCGCCGCCAAAATACCGATAATCGCAACCACAATCAGAAGTTCAATAAGTGTGAAGGCCAACGTAAACCGTTTCATGACTATTCCTTCCCCATCTCAAGTACACTCAAGAATTATACATCTGTATCCGGCAAGAAGCACGCTTGATTCTCTTCGAAAAGCCGGATGGCGACACCGAAATCCTCGTGCCGACCAATGTCGACCCAGTGCCCCTCATGCGGGTAGGTATAGACCGGCAGCCCGGCAGCGAGCAGCCCGTCCATCAGGGTATCGAGCCCCATGGCGCTTCCCTTGGGAATGAACTCCAGAACCTTGGGTTCAAACGCATAAATACCCATACTGACTCGATACTGCAAGCGAGGTTTCTCCTCATAGCGTGTCAGCCGGTCGTTTTCGTCGCAGTGCATCACACCAAGCGAAATCTCTTCGGTGACTTGGTGGGCGGCAACAGTCGCCACACCGCCCCGTTTCCTGTGAAAATCGAGAAAGGCCCGGTAATCCAAGTCCGTAAGAATGTCGCCATTCATCACCAAGAAGGTCTCGTCGCTCAAACCTTCGATCTGCGCCAAAGGCCCCACCGTACCCAAAGGCGTTTCCTCGAAGCTGTAATCGACCTCCAGGCCCAGTTTGGCCCCGTCCCCGATGACCGCCATCATCAGTTCCGCCTGGTAACCGACGGCAAGCGTGACCCGGCCGAAGCCGTCCCGCTTCAGCTGCCGCAGGACAACCTCCAAGATCGATCGCTTCCCCAAGGGCGCCAGAGGCTTGGGAATAATCATGGTGAAGGGGTGGAGACGGCGCCCTTCTCCGCCCGCTAAGACGACCGCGCGCATCAGACCGTGTACCTGCCCGGATCCAGATGTTCCGGATGCTCCCGTAAAAACCGCACGACGTTTTCGAGTCCCGTTTCCAGAGAGACGTCGGCGCTCCAACTCAGTTCTTTTTTCGCTTTTTCGGCGGAGGCGATGAGGCGCATGACCTCGCTTCCCGTCGGCCGTACGCGGCTGGGGTCGGTTCGAATGGGGACCTCTCGGCCCACGATCCGCATGAGCGCATCCGCCAGGTCGCCGATGCTCACTCCGCGCCCCGTCCCCAGATTAAACAACCGGCCTTCAACTCCCGGGACACATCCCGCGAGGAGAAATCCCGCAACCGTATCCGTGACATAAGTCATATCCCGCACAGGATCCAACGAGCCCAGTTCGAGCGCCTCGTTTCCCGCGAGAAGTTGTCCGGCGATGGTGGGAATAACCGCTCGCGCGGATTGCCGGGGTCCGTAGGTGTTGAACGGGCGCACAGTCACTGCGGGGAGTTCGAATGAAAGGAAGTAGCTTTCGGCGAGTTTGTCCGCGGCGATCTTGCTGGCCGCGTACGGCGACTGCGCTTGTAAGGGATGCGCCTCGTCGATGGGGACATACCGGGCGGTGCCATAGGTTTCGCTTGTCGACGTATGCACCACACGCGGAGTCCCGCAATCGCGGCAGGCCTGCAGCACATTGAGCGTCCCGCTTACGTTCGCCCGGACGTATGCCTCCGGGGCCGTGTACGAAAAGGGGATACCGATCAGCGCGGCCAGATGAAAAACGACGTCGCACCCCTCGACCGCACGGCGAACGAAGAAGGGGTCCTGAACGTCGCCGGAGATAACCTCCAACGCGGCGGCGGTCTCTTGGGGAAGATACTCGAGGTTGCCCAGTGTCGGCCGACTATCGTAGTGAACGAAGGCACGGACCGTGGCCCCACAAGCCACCAGCGCCTCGCACAGATGGGATGGGATAAATCCCGCCGCACCGGTCACTAGGGCACGCTTGCCCCGCAGCAATTCCTGTTTCATAGCATCCATGTGAATGCCAGTGTAGCCCAGGTGGCGCGAGCTTCCAGCCTATAAGATCGATTTTCGCGATTATTGTCGGCAGGCCTTTGGGCCACGGCCCGTGGCGAAGCGGGCGGTTGGCTGTAGATTGGCCGGACGTGTATCGACATCATGACTGTCCCGATTCTCGAACTCCATAATATCACCAAGCTGTTTCCCGGCGTCCGGGCACTCTCTGACGTCTGTCTGGATTTCCATCCGGGGGAGATTCACGCTCTGGTCGGAGAGAACGGGGCGGGCAAATCGACACTGTTGGGTGTCGCATCCGGTCGTCTGAAGCCTGACGAAGGCGAGATGTTGCTTCGCGGTCAACCACTGACGTTGTCGGGACCGCAGGAGGGACGACGGCGAGGGATCGCTGTGATCCACCAGGAGGCTGAACTCTTTCCCGATCTGAGTGTGGCGGAGTGGATCGCTTTACTCGGCTCGGGCCTCCCTTCGCGGGGCGGCCTGATCCGCTGGGGTGAGGCGCAACGTAACGCGGCGGAGGCGACCGGAGCGGTTGGAAGCCCTCTGCCGGGCAGTCGTCTCAGCGCGGATCTGACCGCCGCCGAACGCCAGGTCACAGAGATCGCCGCCGCCCATGGACAGAAACTGACGGCGCTCTTCCTCGACGAGCCGACCACATCTCTCACCCAACGCGAAATCGAGAGCCTCTACAAGTTACTGGCGGACCTAAAGAAGCAAGGCGTGGGTATCGTCTATGTCAGTCACCGCCTGTCGGAGGTTTTCGATCTCTCCGACCGCATCACGGTCCTGCGCGACGGTGAGGTCGCGGCGCGACTCGTCACCGCTGAAACCAATGAAGATGAAGTCGTGACGGCGATGGTCGGACGCCAGGTGGAGCAGTTCTTCCCCAAGACGGAACGGCCACCGGGCGAGGTGGTGTTCGTCTCCAAAGGTCTCTCCGACCGGCCTTGTGACGGGATCGATATCGAGCTGCGCGCGGGTGAAGTTGTGGGCATGTATGGCCTGATCGGATCGGGACGGACAGAGTGGGCGCAGACTGTGCTCGGCGTGCGCCCGGTCGCGCAGGGCTCTCTGGAGGTACTGGGCTGCGAACGGAGCGATACGGCGCAAGAGCATCTAAAAGACCCATCGGACGCGCTCGAGATGGGCGTGGTCTATCTCCCCGAGGACCGCCATGTGATGGGACTTTTTCAAGATTTGAGCGTGGAATCGAATACCTCAATCGCCACGCTTCGCGCTCGTTGCACGGGGCCGTTTGTTCGTAAGAATGAAGTACGTAGTGCTGTATTGGAGGGGCTTCGGAGGCTTGGGACGCGGATGGTGGGGATCGATGTGCCGGTCTCGACGCTCTCGGGAGGCAATCAACAGAAGGTCGTTTTGGCGCGCTGGCTGTTGGCGGAACCAAGGATCCTGCTGTTGGACGAGCCGACGCGTGGGATCGACGTGGGCGCGAAAGCGGAGGTCCATCGGCTGGTCGATGAGCTCGCAGGTCAAGGTTTAGCAGTGGTTCTGATCAGTTCGGAGCTCCCGGAAGTGATGGGGATGAGCGACCGGATACTGGTCGTACGGGACGGCACAGTCGCCGCCGAGTTTCAGCGCGGAGAATGGACCGAGGACAGCATCGCCGCCGCCGCGCTGCCGCCGATCCGCGAGGAGGCGTCTCTCGATTCTCCCAAAACCGCACACATTCGGCGGCAACAGGTGGAGCAGGCCTCCTATTCAAGCCGCGTGAATAGGGCGGAGTCCCGTGCAAAAGAGCTACTTTATGTTGCAGCGCGACGCGAAGTGTTGCTGGCTGTGGCGCTGACCGTTTTGGGAGGCTGGCTGACCCTGGCCTGCCCGGGACGTTTCCTCACGTGGAATAATTTGAGCGACACTCTGCTGAACATCACTCCCGTAACAATCGCCGCCGTGGGAATGACCTACGTCATCGTGGCGGGCGGGATCGACATTTCGGTCGGCTCGCTGCTGGCGATTTGCGCCAGTGTCGTGGGACTGACCTCCAAGCAGACGGATGGGGTTCTCCTGCCGCTGCTCGCGGGGCTCGGTGTGGGGCTTTTGGGCGGAGCGCTGAATGGGGCGTTGGCCATCGTGGGCCGTTTGCACCCGATCCTGGTGACACTGGGGACGATGAGCCTGTTCCGGGGCTTGGTGATTCTGGTGACGGGCGGGGTCTGGATTCAGGACCTGCCGCCGAGTTTCGTCTGGCTGGGACAGGAGGGCTACGGTCTGCCGTATCCGGTCTGGATCATGTTGGGCGTGGCGCTGGTGGCGATGGTTATCGGTGGTTGGACGAAGATGGGTCGTTTGGTCTACGCGGTGGGTAGCAATCCCCACGCGGCGCAGACCATCGGATTGCCATTGAAGCGGACGCAGTTCGCGACCTTCGCCGCGCTGGGCATGCTGGTCGGCTTAGCGGCGGTCGTGCAAGACGCGCAGTATGGCCAGGTACAGACCAATACCGGTATCGGATTCGAACTGGCGGTCATCGCGGCAGTTGTCGTGGGCGGCACCAATATCATGGGCGGCAGCGGAACCGTGATCGGGACTCTCTTGGCGTCGATCCTGTTGGGGCTAACCGGGAACGCGATGGTTCTTTTGAACGTATCGACCTACTACGACAAAGTCGTGGTCGGGATTCTCATTCTCGCCGCCGTGGTCGGGGATGGGCTTATCCGTAGACGGCATGGGGGTGCGGGATGAGCGCGATGACCTCCCTCGTCCGGTCGTGGCTCAAACCCTACGCGCGGGAGCTGGTTCTGCTGGGCGTGTTGATCGCGGTCTGTCTAGCGGTTGGGGCGCTGTCGCCTCATTTTTGGAACGTACAAAACCTGCTGGACATGACTCGCTACAAGATCGATGTGGGGCTCGTGGCGCTGTTGATGACCCTGGTGATCAGCACGGGGGGGATCGACCTCTCTGTCGGTTCGAACCTGGCCATGTCGGGGGTCGTCATCGGATTCA
>CAYTDF010000066.1:0-3794 GCA_964436365.1 uncultured bacterium
TTGGGTTCGCCCAGAGGTTCTGCTCGTAAGCGTGCGATTGAGAGCCATTCAAATTTGCCCCTATCGGGCGTGACGTTCGAGGGAGGCTCCTGGAATTGTCCGATTCGGCTTCAGGACGAGCGGCTAACGATGAATTCCGCGATGGCGCGCAGAAAAATCCCACGGTCGCCCGTGGGTGCAAGAGAATCCAGCGCCTCCCGCAGTAGCAGCTGCGCCTGTTCTCTCGCGACCTCTAAGCCAAACAGAGCGGGATAGGTCAGTTTGTCCAAATCTTCGTCCCGCCCGGCTGTCTTTCCCAACGTGGCGGTGTCGCTCGTCACATCGAGGATATCATCGATCACCTGGAACAGTAAACCAACCTTCTCACCAACGATTGACAGGATTCCAAGGTCTCGTTTATCCGCGCCAGCCATGATTCCACCACCGACCAGCGCCGCGCGGAAGAGAGCCGCCGTCTTATGCCTGTGGATATAGACAAGCCGTTTCTCGGGCGGTATGTCCGGCTTATCTTGAGAGTCTCTTTCTCCGGTGGCCTCGAGGTCGGCCATCTGTCCGGCCACCATACCCCCTGAGCCCGCCGCGCGCGCGAGTTCTCCAGCCGCCAGCAGCCCGCGTTCACGGTATTCGGGCGCAACCTGGGCGATCAGGACGAACGCGTCTGTATTGAGCGCGTCGCCCGCCAGCACAGCGGTTGCCTCGTCGAACGCCACGTGACACGTGGGCTTTCCACGCCGGAGTTCGTCGTCGTCCATGCACGGAAGGTCGTCATGGATCAACGAATAGGTATGGATGAACTCCATCGCCGTGGCGTAGAGAAGAATAGCTTCTCGATCCGGACTCTCCCCAAGCCACCAGTCGTGGCTCGAAGCGTCCCATGCGGGCCGGGCGGCCACGAAATCCGCCGCGGCGGTCACCAGGATCGGCCGCAGACGCTTCCCTCCCGCCTCCAGCGAGTAGCGCATGGCTTCTGTTAACCGGTGAGCCGGACCGTTGGACGATGGCAGACGCTCCCGCATGAACGTCTCCACGACATCGCGGCGAGCGGTCCAAAAGGTCCTGACGCGTTCGGCGTCGCTGTTGTTGACAGGGCTATTCACGAGTGCCTAGAGCCTCTCTCAAAAGTTTCTTCCGCCGGAGGGATCTTTCGTGTGCACACACGAAGTGTCGCTTGCGACAGAGTGCCCCCGATGGCCGGGCGTTCAGCGTTCTTCAATCGGACATCATTACTGGGATATCCTATGAATCCTCCTGGCGCGCGTCGTCTTTCATCTCTTCAGCGGTCTTCAGCCGGGCTTCCACCGCCTCCAGCCGCTTCCCACAGCGTTTCACCAAGTCCATTCCCTCTGTGAAGAGCTTCTCCATCTCGTCGAGTGGCAGATCGCCTTCGTCAAATCGCTCGACGATGGTTTCCAGCCTCGTCATCCCCGATTCGAAGTCTTGTGGGGCGTCCTGCCCCTTTTTCGCGTTCATCAGAGTGATTTCGCTCCAGTCTTCGGCGTGCGTGAACCGCGTGCTTGCGGATGAATCCTCAGTTCTTCCCATCCACGGATTCGACCCGGGTATCGACCGTGCCATCCGAGAATCGAACCCGCAATGAATCGCCTACGCGGATCGATTGGCGGTCCGTGATGGTCTTTCCGGTCTCGGGCTGTTCGGCCAGAGCGAATCCACGGGAGAGGATACGCCGCGGATCCAGCTCGTGAAGGGCCGCAACCAGGCGTACAAGGTGCGCACGGCGGTTGCGGACACGGTCGGAGCACCGATGAAACAGCTTGTCGGCGGCCTCACGGAGACGAAGCCGTGTATCCCAGACCGATTGTTGCGCGCCTTTCCGCAGTCGCAGCACGGTCTGGTCAAGCGTCGAGCGCTCTTGTTCGATACGCCGCGCAAAATGCAGATGCAGTGCATCCATCAGGTCGTCCAAACGCCGTCGGCGCTCATCGAGGACTCGGCGGGGATGGTAGCGCGACAGCGTCCGGTAGAGGTGGATCAGGCGGTTTCGCTCCTCGCTCAGGACACGCTTCTTGCCCCGCTCCAGGTTCTCCCCAAGCCGTTTCCACCGATGGCGCTGTTCGTCGTAGATATCCGCCAACAGCAGTGCCGCGCCGGTCGGCGTGGGAGCCCGGCGATCCGCCACGAAATCGGCGATGGTGGTATCGATCTCATGGCCGACAGCGGACAGAACCGGTGCTTCCGAGGCGGCGATGGCTCTGGCCACAGCCTCCTCGTTGAATGCCCACAAATCCTCGAGTGACCCGCCGCCTCGTGTGACGACGATCGTATCGATGCCTTGGATGCGATTGAGCTCGGCGATGGCCCGGGCGATTTCGTCTGGCGCTTCGACGCCCTGGACCCGGCAAGGAGCCAGGACCAGTTCCAGCGGGAGTTGCGCCTCTTTCACAACTTTTTGAAAATCCTTGAGGGCGGCTCCTTGGGGGGAGGTGACCAGCCCGATACGTCGTGGCAGGAACGGCAATGGGCGCTTTCGCTCTTCGCTGAACAGCCCTTCTTCACTTAACTTACGTTTCATTTCTTCAAAACGCTTCTGAAGCAATCCGACCCCTGCGGGGCAGAGTTCCTCCACCACCAGCTGGTACTGACCCCTTGGCGGATAGAGGCTTATTCGTCCTTCGGCCCGCACCGCCAGCCCGTCATGCAACTCCAACGCTCGGTGACGGGCGAGCGAAGTTCGCCACATCACGCAGGAGATGACGGCATCCTCGTCTTTCAGCGAGAAGTAGGCGTGCCCGGAGCGGTAGATTTTCCACCCGCTGATCTCTCCCTCGACCACCAGCCGATCGTAGCTCCCCTCGAGCAGATCCTTGATCTCGAGTGTCAGCTCGCCAACCGAGTAGACATGCTCGCGCGGCGGTGGGGGGGTGGGCGGGGGCTCTGGGGGAAGATCGAAAAGGCTTTCAGCATCGTAAGGCATACGGCAGGATACGGCTCAAACGCCGCACGGAAAACGGAACGCCCCGCTGTTGCCGGACCCGCGCCTTTCCGGGTCGCTCACTCCGCGTTATTCTCCATTCTGTTCCATGCCCGCCGTCTCGTTTCGCGCGGCGGTCGCGAAAATGAGTGACAAGAGATTTCTTCCAGTCGGAACCTCTCTTTTGAAACGCCATAGAACCTACGTTACGGAGGTATTTTGATGTTCAGCCGATTCTTCAACACCGCAAAGGCGCTCGCCGCTGTCGTTTTATGCTCGGGATTGTTCGTTACGTCGTCCTGTGTGTCGCAAGAGGCAGGTTCCTCGTCGTCGAAGACATCCAAGGTCGACTTGCCTTTTGGGACCGTGACGGTCCAAGCCGGTGCACACGACCGGATTTGGTGTCCGGTCGAGGTCAAGATCCGAGGGATGCGCAACGAGAATCCCGTCATCGTCGAGCTTGTCGAGAAGGTATCTGGCGCCAAGCAGATCGCCACGATCGAAGACGGCGTTCTCCGCTTTGTCGTCTCCAAACTTGAAGCGGGCAAGAGACTCCGCTATCGGCTGGAAACTCCCGACAATCCTGTGCTTCCCGTGCGCATGAGTGTCGACGAAGAGAAGAGCCAAGTCCGCGTTCACGTCCAGGGCGACGAGTTCACCGTGCTTAACTACGACCCGGAATACTATCGGCCTTATTTCTGGCCGGTTAACGGACCTGCGGTCGAGGGCAAAGCTCTGCAAATGACGCGCGGCTATCCCATGACCGAAAAGGACCTGAAAGCCGATCACCCGCATCACCGTTCGCTGTGGACCGCCTACGGGAATTTCAACAATCACAACGCCTGGCATGACAGCGAAGGAAAAT
>CAYTDF010000066.1:3804-13438 GCA_964436365.1 uncultured bacterium
TCCGCAATCTCTCGGCCGGGACGGCGAACGGTCTGCTGGCCATGGATATCGACTGGATGGACGCGGTCGACGAAAAGAAAGTCATGGAAGAGCGTCGTGAGGTCCGTTTCTATGACACGCCCGCCGAGGCTCGTCTGATGGACTACAGCGTCACGCTGACCGCGGCTGAAGACGTCACCTTTAACGACACCAAGGAAGGTGGATTCTTCTCCATTCGTGTCAACGACCACCTCGCTGAGAATGCCAATGAAGGTGGAATCATGACCAACAGCGAAGGCGGCAAGACGGCCAAGGAGTGCTGGGGACGGCGCGCCAGTTGGGTCGATTACAGTGGCAAACTCCAGGGCACGGAGTGTGGGATGACCATTTTCTCGCATCCCGATGGGTTCCGGCATCAGCCGCATTGGCACGCGCGCGACTACGGCCTCTTGACCGCAAACGTATTCGGCCATTCGCATTTCAACAAATGGAATCAGGACCTCCCCCAAAGTGGAACCTACACACTCAAGAAGGGCGAATCGATCGGCTTCTTCTACCGGTTCCTCGTTCACTCCGGGAATGTTGAGACCGCGCACGTTGCCGAACGCTACGACGATTACACCAACCCGCCCAAGACCCGTTGGCGCAAAGAATAGCTCTTTTCGCACGCGTGCAGATACTCTAAATCCCGCCCCCTTCGACAGGCTCGATGGGGGCGGAACTATGGCTATCTTGCTTGGTTGTGGGGCTATCTTTCTTGGTGAACTCGACCTGCGAGCCGGATCGCTACCTACCCGGTGATGATGATGTCACCGAAACTCTTGAGCCCGTTGCTCGAGCTGTATTGGGTGAATCGGATTGGATCGCCGGGATTAACGCGCCAAGCCATATCCGGGCCGATCGATGCGAATATGAAGCGGAGCGCCTTCGATGCCTTGCGTTCGATGATGAACTCTGCCCAGTAGCCCCTGGCCCAACTGCTGGTTGGAACATTCTGAACGTACCAATACGGTGGCGTGTTCAGACCTGCGAAATAGCGGCTACCGTCGTCGTCGCGGACTTCGTGCAACCGGAACACATCCGGCGGGATTGTGCCGGTATAGGCGATGGGTGTCGTGAGGGCTAGCGGACAATACCCTGCATCCGGGCCCGGGCCTTGAGAATCGGTCGCATCCGGAGGAAAGGCGTTGTTGTCGATCTGGTACGACTGCGCCGCCACCACAAGACCGTGTTGGTCCGACTCCGCGCGGGCGATCTTGGCGCGGATCTGGGCGTTCAAGAAATTCGGCACCGCGATCGCGGCGAGAATGCCGATAATGGCCACGACGATGAGTAACTCGATCAGAGTGAAACCGGTTCGAATCCCCGTTTCTTGTGACATAAGGCTCTCCCTCTGTGTTTGCCTATTCTAACATACGGAGCGAATCGATTTAGCTCAACTCCTTGAGGCTTTGGACGATCCGTTCGCGCTGGGCTTGCAGGTCCGCGAGTTTATCCCGCTCGTTCTGCACGACCTGGGATGGCGCTCTCGATACGAACTTCTCATTGCTCAGTTTGGCTTCGGTGCCTTTGATGAATCCCTCGGTCTTCTTGACTTCGCCTTCCAGACGCTTCTTTTCCGCATCGAGATCGATCAAATGCCCGACGGGCACATAGAGTTCGGTGGTCCCATCGATGACGCGGGCGGCGGAGTTGGCGGGCCGTGCGGCCTCGGGGTCGGCCAGGATCGCGTCGCAGCCGCCCAGCACATTGCAGAATGCCTTGTTATTCTCGATGGTTTGGCAGACGGCTTTCGAGGCGCGGACGACGGTTTCGGGCAAACTACGCACGATGGGTTGTTTGGCGCGCGCTCGGGCGGAGTTGACTTGAGCGCGAACGTCTCGAATCGAACGGATGACGTTTTGCAGCACATCCATCTCTTTCTCGAGCGTTTTGTCGCGCCAGGTTTTCGTCTCTTCTGGCCACGAAGCTTTCAAGATAAGCCCGCCCTGCTTCTCAACCGTTTCCAGTCCGCGCTGAGGGGCGGCCTCGTTCAGCTTTTGCCACAGGGCCTCGGTGATGAATGGGGCGAACGGATGAAGGAGGCGCACGACGCAGTCGAGACACCAAGCCAGCACTTGCCGTGTGGTCTGGGCCTGTTCTCCACCCGCGCGCAACAATGGCTTGGCCATCTCCACATACCAATCGCAGAACTCGTTCCAGAAGAAACGATACAGGGCGGCCGTAGCCTCGGCGTAGCGGTACACCGCCAGGCTCGAATCGACCGCCTCGATGCAGTTCGAAAGTCTCGACAGAATCCAGCGCGCACTCAGATCTAAGCGTGTGGGATCCGTGATCGGTTGCCACGATGCACTTTCGTCGGCCTGCTCGGAAAGCGCTGGCAAAACAAAGCCGTTGGCCACCTGCCAAAGCTTGTTGCAGAGACGCCAGCCGACTTCGAACTTCTCTGAAGTTACGATTCCCACAGGATGTTCGCCGGTGGCGTCGATCATCGGATTCGACGGCTGAAAATCCTTCTTGCACTTTGGACACGCCAGTTTCAAAAGCGTACGGTGTTCCGGTTTCTGGGGAATCAGGTGATCGCAGTGCGGGCATGCGTACGCGATGGGCATACGAATATCCTGGCTTTCCGTGCACATATAGCCGAGTGAGAAGCGCATCGAATCCGCGCCATAGCGCTCGATGATCTCCGCTGGATCCGCGCCGTTCCCCTTACTCTTACTCATCGTCTGCCCTTCGCCATCCAGAATCTTGGGATGGACATAGACATGACTGAACGGAATGTCGCCGATGTTATAGAGGCCGGTCATCACCATCCGCGCGACCCACAGGGTGATGATATCGCGCGTGGTGATGAGCACACTGCCGGGGTAGAAGTAGTCCAGATCGGCCGTTGCTTCCGGCCATCCCAACGTGCTATAGGGCCACAGCGCCGAACTGAACCATGTGTCCAGCACATCCTCTTCTTGTCTCAGGCTCACACCGGGGATTGCATCTTCCGAGAGTTCGCCCTCGCGAAGACAGATCGTCCAGATATCGCTCTCTTCGTCCTTCTTCCAGACGACATCGTCACGGCCCGCGAACGCTTCTTGCAGCGTGCTCTCATCCGTATCGCCGTCTGCGTACCAGACAGGAATTCGGTGGCCCCACCAGAGCTGGCGGCTGACGCACCAATCTCGCTTCTCGGAGAGCCAATCCAGATACGAGTGGGCGTAGCGCGAGGGGAAGAACGTCACCCGTCCGTCTTTGACGGCGTCGATGGCCGCTTGCGCCAATCCCGGGACTTCTGTCCCGTCGACGCAATCCACGCCGCCCTCAACATCGCTCATCCGCGCGAACCACTGCTTCGACAGATACGGTTCGATCCGGCTCTTGCTACGGTCGCTATGTCCGACTTCGTGTTCGTAGTCTTCCACCTTTTCCAGCAATCCCGCCGCCTTCAACGCCTCGACCACTTTCTCTCGCGCCGTCTGACGCTCGAGATCGGCAAACGCCCCGCCGTTCTCGTTGATCTGGCCGTTCGGCGTCAGGATGTTGATCATCTCCAGATCGTTACGCAGGGCGCACTCATAGTCATTAGGATCGTGCGCGGGCGTCACTTTGACGCAACCGCTCCCGAACTCTTGTTTCACCAGAATCGGATCTCCGATGATCGGAATCTCGCGGTCCATTAGTGGCAGCGTGCAGGTCTTCCCGATCAACGCTTTATAGCGTTCGTCGTCGGGGTGCACCGCCACGGCGGTATCGCCGAGCATGGTTTCGGGGCGGGTGGTGGCCACGGTCAGATGGCCGGAGCCGTCGGTGAGCGGGTAGCGCACATGCCACAGATGCGACTGCACGGTCTCGTGGTAGACCTCGTCATCGGCCACAGCGGTTTGTAGTTCGGTGTCCCAATTGACCAGTCTTAGGCCCCGGTAGATCAGTCCGTCATTGAACATTCGGAAGAAGCAATGCCGCACGGCACGAGCGCAGACCTCGTCCAGGGTGAACCGCGTGCGGTCCCAGTCACAGCTGTTTCCCACAAGCTTCATCTGCGAGAGAATCCGCTCTTCGTACTGGTCTTTCCAGTTCCAGATACGCTTGACCAGCGCTTCCCGGCCAAGGTCGTGCCGTGTTTTGCCCTCCTGTTCGCGTAGACGGCGTTCCACGACCGACTGCGTGGCGATTCCCGCGTGATCGGTCCCCGGCATCCAAAGGGTTGTTTTCCCCCTCATCCGGTTCCACCGGGTCATCACATCCTGGCACGTATGGTTGAGCGCGTGGCCGAGGTGCAGAGCGCCCGTCACATTCGGCAGCGGGATCATGATGCAGTAGCGGTCTTCGGGCCCACGCTCATCCGGCGCGTGGTGGAACTCTCCACTCTCCAGCCAACGCTGATAGATCGGCGCTTCGATTTCCTTGTGTTGAAATTCTCTGGAGGGCGATGCATCGGCGCTCATGGGTGATATTCCTTTTCTGACTGATCTGCGAGAGACACTCTCAACGAAACTCTATTCCTGGCTTGGTGAGGGTACGCCGGACGAATCCGGCCTTCAAAGGAGGAAAGGGTAGGACTCCTTGGAGGGATGGACAACAGCCCATACCCCCATAGGGAGAAATCTCCTGCGTCTTACCCTTGACCGGTGTCCGCAAGAATGGGGACGCTCCACCGACTGGAGGTTTGTCTGTTGAAGCGAACACTTGGTGTCTTTGGCGGTACGTTCGACCCAATTCATGTGGGGCATCTGATCGCGGCGGAAGCCGCACGAGATGCACTGAACCTGGATCGTGTGAGGTTCTTGCCCAGCGGACGTCCCCCGCACAAGAGCGCCCGCACGGTTGCTTCCGATACCCATCGGCTGGCGATGGTGCGTCTGGCACTGGAAAACCGGCCGGGATTCGAGGTCGATGATAGGGAACTTCAGGCCGGGGTCTCCCCGTATACCTTCGATACCCTCCAAGCCATAGCCCGCGAGGTCCCGGATAGCGAAATCACGCTCTTGATGGGGATGGACTGGGTCGACCACTTCCACACCTGGTACCGTGCCCAAGAGCTTCTAGACGAGTTTACCGTCGCGGTCCTTTCCAGACCTCGTCTTGAAGGTGGGGACTCCTCTTCAGCACCGAAGAAGGAGGACCTTTTCCGCCATGTGGAGACGCCTCTTGTCGCCCTCTCCTCAACGGATATTCGCCGTCGGATTGCCGAGAGCGGGTCCGTCGGATTCATGGTGCCTCAGGCTGTCGAGGACTATATTCTTACTGAGGGTTTGTATCGCTAGTACTTTGATTTCAGTAAGTTATACTATGTCTTGAGGCGGTGTGCGACGTCTTCTACTCGGCGCAGGATCGCCCCATAGGCTGTCCTGCATTGAGCCGCTGGCCCTCTTGGACAAAAGGCTCGAATGCACCTGGAGGGCTCAGGAGCAGGACGGTCGAGCCGAGTTTGAACGCTCCGAGTAGTTCACGCTGTTCCAGCTCATCCCCGACTTCGTGCGGGCAGACGATTCCGCTGACCATAAACGAACCGACGAAGACCACGTGCAAGCGGCTCTTCTCATTCTCGACGACGATGCCAAGTCGTTCGTTCTCGACCTCGCCACGTTTCATGAAGATGATCGGCAGGCAATTTCCCGCTCGGTAGCGCCGTTCCACAATCCGCCCGTGCATGGGAGCGACCATCCAATGCAGGTACCAGGGGGCCAGGTACAGCACTGCGCACCAACCTCCCTGGAGCTCCTCATCGAACCCCGGTCCGACCAGATCCGGGACGCGATAGCTTCGCGCGCCGCCGAGAACCGATTTCCCGGGGACCGACCCCCCGGCTTCGATGGGGCAGATCGCGTCGACACGGCAATCGGCGGGTGAGACCAGCATCGAGGAGTCCGGCTCGCCCCATGCTGGCGAACCCGCGCGGAGAAACCAGCGATTCAGACCCGACCGGTCGTACAGCTCCTCGATCCAGCCGTGATGAGGGCTCTTACTCCGGGCGATTTCCCGGAGACGATTCGAATCGGGAGGAAGCATGATTCAGCGGTTCTCCAAAAAGGCTCTTCCTTGGCGGTACCGCCCCCGGGGCTTAGACGCGCGGGCGGTTTGCGTTCAAAAAAGGAAAAAACCCTTGTCACTTGCTCTTGAGCGTCTCTTCAAAGGTCTGTCCGATTGCCGTCGATTGTCGCCGTGGGTCCGCGTCTGTGGGCGAACTTTCGGGAAACACTCCAGCATACCGGCAACCTGCAAAAGTCCGTGATTGGTTGACTTGTGCGCGTGACCTTCTTACCGTAGCTCCCTGTATTGCACAAGCTGGGGGACGTCTGGGTTTCGGGACCGCTCAGAAGGAATGCACCATGGATGTGATTGACGTCCGGGTACGCGAACATCGCTTCGTGGCACGGTTTAAGGAAACAGAGTTCGACCTCGCGATGAAAAGCCATTGTGTCGTTGATGTCGACGGCGATAAGGAGCTGGCGAGGGTCGATAGGGAACTCTATCAATGGGAGGAAGATATCCCTCCCGAGGGTTCGGCGTTCGTGCTCCGGCCTGCCGAGGATGCCGACCTGTTTGCGGTTGAGGAGAATCGAGCCCGGGAAAAGGAGGCTTTTCTCACGGCCATGGATTGTATCCGGCAGCGTGAGATGGCCATGGATCTGGTTTCCGCCGAGCAAACCTTGGATGGGCGCAAGATTCGATTCTATTTCACGGCCGATGGCCGCATCGATTTCCGCGAACTGGTCAAGGACTTGGCTGGCCGACTCCGGGCGCGTATCGAGATACGTCAAATCGGTGTGCGCGACCGGTCCAAGAAGATAGGTGGTTTCGGACCTTGCGGCGAGCAGCTCTGCTGTAACCGGTTCTTGACCAAGTTCATCCCCATCACCATCAAGATGGCCAAGGTGCAGAATCTCGCCCTGAATCCATCCAAACTCTCGGGGCAGTGTGGCCGGCTGAAATGCTGCTTGGCCTATGAAGAAAAGAACTACCACGAGTACCGGAAATCCTTCCCGCGCCATAACGCACGCGTGAAGACGCCCAACGGGCCCGGCAAAATCAGGGACATGAATTTTCTGCACCGGACCGTGACCGTCTCCTATGAGGATTCATTCGCAAAAACCTGGAGCATCGACGAGATCTCCCTGGATACATCATGAACGATAAGTACTACATCACGACCGCAATTGTCTATGTCAACGCCAAGCCTCACGTCGGATTCGCCGACGAGCTGATCCGGTCCGATGCCTCCGCACGCTTTCAGCGCATGCGCGGGCGAAAGGTCTTTTTCCTGACCGGTATGGATGAGCACAGCGCCAACGCTGAAAAGGTCGCGAAGACCCAGGGCAAGGAGACCATGGCCTATTGTGATGAGATGGCCGCCGTCTACGAGCGTCTCTACGATACCCTCGATCTCTCCAACGACGACTATATCCGCACCACCGAACCGCGACACGCCACGGCTGTCCGCGAAATGTTGCAGCGTAGCTATGACAACGGGGATATCTATACGGGGAAATACTCCGGCTACTACTGTGAGTCGTGCGAGGCCTATTACCCCGAGAAGGAACTCGTGGAAGAACGGTGCCCGATTCATGGGACGGAGCCCAAGTGGCTCGAGGAAGAGAACTATTTCTTCCGTTGGTCGGCCTACACCGAACGCTTGAACGCGCTTTACGCCGAGCGGCCCGACTTCCCCGCGCCGACCGCGTTCCGCAACGAGATGCTCGCTCTGTTGGAGACCGGCCTGGAGGACATCAGTATCTCTCGATCCACCACGCAATGGGGTATCCGATTGCCGTGGGATGAGAACCACGTTGCCTATGTCTGGTTCGACGCGCTGACCAATTACCTCACCGCGACCGGCTTCCCAGATGGATCTTACACCGAGTTGTGGCCCGCCGACGCGCACATGATCGGGAAGGACATTACGCGTTTTCACGCTCTGTTGTGGCCCGCCATGTTGATGAGTGCGGGGGTGGAGGTTCCCACGCAGGTCTTCGTGCATGGATTCCTCACTTCGAACGGGCAGAAGATGTCCAAGACGCTCGGGAACGTCGTCGATCCTTTTGAGATTGTGGAGCGGTACAACATTGATGCGTTGCGCTACGCGTTGCTCAAGGACATTCGCCCCGGAGCGGACGGCGATTTCTCGATGGAGTCCATGGTCGGCCGTCACAACACCGATCTGGCGAATAACTTTGGAAACCTGGTCAACCGGACGCTCTCCATGTTGAAGAAGTATCGTGGCGGCGTCGTTCCCCAGGCACCACGCGACGCCGAGATCGAAGGCGAGGCGCAACCGCTGCTCGATGAGTATATGATCCGTATGGACGCTCTCGACCCCCAAGCGGGGCTCACCGCGCTCATGCGGCTGGCCGATCTCGGTAATGGCTACATCGTCCGTGTCGAGCCTTGGGCGCTCGCCAAGGACGAAGCCAAGGCCGGCCAACTCGATACCGTGATGCGGACCCTCGTCGATCTGCTCGCGGCTTCGGCTTATCTCCTGTATCCCGCGGTCCCTGGCAAGGCGCTCGAACTCCTAAAGCGTTGTGGCTTGGAGGCCGAGGGGGGTGTGCCCGTTTTCCGAGGACAGTTCTCGGAGATCGATTGCCAAGGCAACACCACAGAGGTCGGGAAACCGCTCTTCCCAAGGCTGGAAGACGAGTAGAGCGTCTCTCCCTGTAGGGCCTGTCGTGTCATGCCTGAACTCCCTGAAGTCGAGACGGTACGAAGCATGCTCGCCCCCCTGATTGTGGGACGGCGGATTCGTGAGATCGTTCTCCATCGCCCTGATTTCGTAAAAGAGGGAAGCGAACGGCTTTCTCGCCTGGCGGGGAGCGAATGTTTCCGGCTTTGGCGTCACGGCAAATTCCTCTGGTTGGACACCGCATCCGGTGTGACCGCTCTAATGCATCTTGGGATGACTGGCTATCTGGGGATGGCCGAACCTTGCGATCCTTTGGCCAAGCACACGCACGTGATCTGGCGGTTTTTGGACGGCTCGGATGAACTGCGTCATGTCGATCCCCGCCGGTTTGGCCGTTTGGCTTTCTATGAAACGGATCGGTTGAAGGAGGCGAGCCCGCTGGCGCGTTTGGGGGTGGATGCTTTGGCGATGCGGCGAGCCACCTTTCGAGAGCTTTTGCAGGGCCGCAACCGGAAGCTAAAGGGACTGCTGCTGGATCAGAGTGCGATTGCCGGGTTGGGGAACATCTACATCGACGAGGCCCTATACGGGGCTCGGCTCCACCCGGAAACCTCAAGTGGCGCTCTCACCGACGCCTCCTGTGACCGGCTCTGGAGGGAGGTCAAGCGTGTGCTTCGCGCCTCGATTCGGGCCGGAGGCTCAAGCATTGACGACTACCGAAAACCGGACGGTCAGACCGGGTGGTATCAGGTTCGGCTTCGGGTTTACGGGCGTGGAGGAGAGCCGTGCGCTCGGTGCCGGACAATCGTTATGACTCGCACGATTAGTGGCCGGACCACGCACTTCTGCCCCGCATGCCAGATATCAGACACCACCGACTGATTTCCTGCTACGTCCGCTGTATTATTTGTATCCTATTGATTTGTTTTGTATTAAACGTATTGATCTCGAAATAGGTTTAGTCATATAAACAACAAAAGGAAGGGCCAAGAGTATGTGCCATAGTTAGTTGAATTTGAAGCGGCTCCCAACCTCTGGTTG
>CAYTDF010000067.1:0-13405 GCA_964436365.1 uncultured bacterium
GCGCATCCGATCCGGTGATCTGTCTGGTGTTGGCTGTGTTCGGTTCGCTGATCTGGGGCCGAAGCATTGTGAAAAGAGACGGGGGATGGGCTCTCGAATCCGTAGAGAGTGTGGGGCCGCACGGACGGGACGAGTCGTGAACGGAAATCTCTTCTTACCGCTCATCGCTCTTCTGAACGGCCTGCTCGATTTTCTCTTGGGGCCGCGCACTCGCCGTGGCCGTGACCTCAAACGTCGAGTCGAGCAACGAGTGCTCGCGCACACGCTGTCGTGGAAGGCGCTCCGTGGAGATCGAAAGGCGCAAGAAGAGCTTCGGAGGCTCGTCCGGAAGTGAAAAGAATCCCGTTTCTTGTCGTTCTCTCTTCGATTGGCATTGGGCTGGTGTTAGGCGCTTGTAGCCACGCTCCGGTGACCACGCGTCCCCGGCCCGGATTGGACTTGAGTTTGACGGCTCCACCAGAATACCCCGACTATCTACTGATATCTCTCGACGACCTCGAACGGCTTCTCAACCGCGCACAGGATGCGGAATCTCGGCTCGAGGTCTTGTGGCTCGAACACGGTTACGGTTTGCCCTAGCGCTCAATGTGGCAGCGATGACGGGGCACGCTACCCGGTTCCGGTTATCCTCTTTTCCGTATCGAGGATGTCGGCGGCGCCGGTCAGGGCTGCGATCTGCAGGTCGAACTCTTTGCTCTGTCCAGGCTCCAAGTATTCCAGAGTTCCCCGCTTCTTCTCCTCCGCTCGGCCCATGACCAAGCAGTTCGCCGGTTCCAGTCCGCATACGTAGGTTGTTGCGCCCATGTTTTTCCACTGAATGAATCGAGGCAGCTCCGCTTGCCGGTAGCGAACCTCGACTCCGATACCGCGTCCACCGCAGAAGCCATCGTTGACGATGGCTGCGGTCGCGTAGCCGTCGGCTCCCTTACACAGGTCGTGGAAATAGACTCTCTCCTTGTAGCCCGGTGTCGGCGGATCGAACCGCGAGAATCCTTCCGCGTCCTTCTCCGCTTCGGCGTCGCGCGGTGTGACGTTCTTGGCCGCACTGATGAGGCGTGATCCGCTCGAAACCACCGGATAGCCGAGGTTGATGTGGTAGAGAAGCATGAGCGGTACGTTTTCGAATCCTTCGTTGGTGACGGTATCCTGAATGCGGAAGGCGTTGGAGCCGATCTCCGTCGTGATTTTTCGATGACATACCAGATTGGCTCCGAAGACGACGGTTTCGCGAATATCGCCTTCGATACGTAGCACGCAACGGTCGCCGTTCCATTCTTCCGCGACCTGGAGGTTCCTCGCGGCGAGATGTGAAAAGCGACCGTGTAGGCCCAGCTCTTCTCCCTCATCGTTGCATGGTGCGCCGCACGACGTCATTCCGCAGGTGCAGACCAAACCTCCGGGGAATGATTTTAGCCAGCCGAGCCCGGCGGGATCGTAATGGGCGGGATGCACTTCTCCGCACGGTGAGTCCCACGAAAGACTTGCTCCACAGTACTTTGCGGTCGAGATATCCAATCCTCGATCCGGTAAGACGTGAAAGGCGAATCCCGTCCCCGTTTCAACCTGGAGAGCAGTTCCGCCCGCCTCGGGGCCATCCTTGAATGTTAGGGGTTGAACACCGCCGACTTGGCGCAAAGCACCGACTCGCGCTTCCAGTTCCCTACGCGTTAGCGATTCTCCGAACAGTTTGGGCATGATCTCACCGTCTCTCTTGTCTGGTTATTCTGTCCTATTTCGCCAGTTTCTTCTTTAACGTATCGATGGCCGGGATCGGTGTGGGGTCGTGTTCCAGCAGTAGGGCGAGATAGATCGATACGAAATCACCCAGTAGCGTGAGCGAGAAGAGTCTCGCCAGCAGTGCATCTCCCGTAGATTCCACAGTTGAGATTCCATCCACCTTCTTCTTGATAATTGGCGTCATGATGGAGAATCGTCTTTCGGTCTGCGGGTGATCTCCACGATCCTGTAGGAAGACCAGGTGCGCTTTTGGCACGACGCTTTCGGGCGCATCCCATCCCAGGATTTCGTTGTGATTCATCTCCGGCAAGACGTGCGCGTGGGCCAGCGATTTCGCGTTTTCGTTGATTTGTGCTTGCCAACGTTGGGCGACGGGCTGGCAGTGGTCTTGAGCGCCGTAGACGACGGGCAGTTTTCCGGCCAGTTTCGCGGCCAGCTTTTTGGCTGGATTCCGTGGTGTCTTCGATGTGAATCGATAACGCCGAATGCAGTCGTCGAGCACCTTGGCGGCTTCGGAGATGGCCCGTCCTTGCCGTTTGGCCAGTCCCCAGCGGTCGAAGAAGTGGAGCAATGGAACGAAACCGTGCGCCAGCGCCGCCCGGGGAGAGAATCCCGGTACGAGCGGGAAGCAGGCGATCCCTTGGCGACCGCAGATATCCGCCAACCGGCCACCGGTAGAGCAGGCGAACCGTTGTGCGCCTCGCTTTTTCGCTTGGGCGAAAGCGCTCAGGCTTTCTTCCGTGTTGCCCGAGTAGGACGACGCAATCACCAGGGTTTGTTTCCCCACGTAGCCCGGCAGCCGGTAGTTACGGACGACTTCGATGGGGACGCTCGCGTCAAACTGTAAATAACTCCGTAGCAGATCGCCGCCGATCGCCGAACCGCCCATACCGCAGATCACCACGTTCTCGACGCGCTCCAGTTTGGGGAGCTCGAATTTCTTGGCGCGTGCGGCAGCCTCTCGCCACTGGTCTGCGAAACCCTCCGTGCAGGCCAACATGCCCTGGGGGTCGACGCGTTCGACGCGTTCGATTTGATCCAACGGATGCTTCTTCATTCTGTCCTCTCTTTCGCCTTCTTTCGAGTGTATCGGCGGTGGCGGAGCGCAGGTAATGCTTTGGGCTCATTCCTCGTCTGCAATGGCAAGCATACGAGCCCAGAGCGTTTCCACGTTCTCCGCCAAGTCTCGATCTCCCCGGAGCGCGATGTCCGCCCACTGCCGTGAAGGAGCGATGTACCGTTCGTGCATGGGGCGTACTGTCGATAGGTACTGCTGGCGGACGGATTCGAGCGTCCGTCCCCTTTCGCGCATGTCTCGCTCGATTCGCCTCATGAGGCGAATGTCGTCAGGTGTATCGACAAACACTTTCAGGTCTGTATGACGGCGGATATCTTCGTCGCTCAAGACGAGGATGCCTTCGAGGATGATGAACTCGGCGGGTTTCGTGCGGCGGCATCCTGCCCGCATGTGGTTTCTGAAGTCGTATTGGGGAACGTCGGTTTCTCTCCCAGTTGTCAGTCGAGCGACATCTTCACAGAGGCGTTTGCGATCGTAGGAGTCCGGGTGATCGAAGTTCCGTGCGTTTCGTTTGTCGAGCGGAAGGTGCGCCAGATCCTTGTAATACCAATCCGCCCTCAGGATTCGAACGCGGTTCTCGTTCTGACTCGCGAGGGTGTCGCTGAGCGTACTTTTCCCCGAACCGGTTCCACCGGCGATCGCGACGATGATCGAATACGTTTCTCGATTGGAAGATGGCACGTGATTTGGGCCGTGGGGGCTGCGGTCAACTGAGGAACTTGGTTAAGGAGAGCCGGTTTCCTTCTTGAGGAAGGTGTTCGTACTGGACATCATCCATACACGACTTGATGATCTGGAGACCGTACCCGCAGGTCTTGAAGTTTTTCACCATATCTTGAATGGATACTCGGCGTTCGAAGTCTTCGACAAAGCATTGTCCATTGTCGATGACGATAATGGACATGGCGTTCGGGGTCTGTGTGATTTCCAAGCGCAGCAACGTCTCTGGGGCTCCCCCTTCGCACTGCTGGATCGCCCGGATGGAGTTTGCGCAGGCCTCATCCAAAGCCAGCTCGATCTTGTTTACATTTTCCAAATCGAACCCAACGTGTTGCGCGTAACTACAGATGAAATGGCGCACCAATACTAGGTAGTCCAATCGTGCCGGAATCTCGATAACGATCGGTCGCGCCGCCATTGTGCCACCATCCCATTGTCTAAACATCGGCCCACCGGTTCAACCGAACCACCGCTGGCTGAGAACCGGGTTTCATCATCTTCTTCCTCGGCCTTTTTCTCTTCGCTCAGGCGTTCATGGGATTCGTCGCGATTGGGTGGATCCTAGTAACTCTCCTCCGGTTTCGAATCCGTAACGCCTTCGGACCCATCTTCGCTGAATGAAGCCAGTGCGTCTTCGATTTTGTCGTAGATTCGCACCAGCCGCGAGAATCCGAGCATATCAAAGAGGTTGTGGATCTTATCGGACATTCGAGCGACTTTCAGGTCGCCGCCGTGATCGCGGACCTCTTGTAGCATCCCCATCAGCACGCCCAGACCGGCGCTGGAGATATAGTTGAGCTCCTCGAAATCCACCAGGAGTCTATAGCATCCCTGGTCGATCAGCTCTTTCAGATGCTCTTGCAATTGTGGGAACGTACTGGAATCTAAATATCCCTCGACACGTACCAAACGTATATCATGACCGCCGCATGTTTCCTCATTCGTCGACAGCGCAAATTTCTTCCACATGCCTCGGGCCTCCGGACGCAGTTTCGTCCTCGTTGTGATTCGGGCTGGGTCAATTCCAACCGCTATCAGAATAACACACTTTTGGGGGGATGCGCGCGGGTGGTCATGTCGATCCCGTCAGGTTCGCTGTCCGTTTCTTCGGTCTCTGGGGGTTGACAGTAATCGTGTACACATGAGTACGGGTGTTCAGTAGAGTCAGTCTGTGGCCGATTGATGTGCGGATTCTTCCGCTAGGGGTTCTTCGGGGAGGACATCCAGCAGCAAGAGGGTGAAATCATCGTGCCGGGGGGCGGATTGGATGAAATCGGCAACACGGCCACGAATCGATTCGATCGCCTGTTCCGGGGACTCCCGACGAGTTTCGATGAGCGCGTCCAACAGGCTTTCCAGACTGTACTCCTCTCCGTCCTCGTTCATGGCTTCGGTCACCCCGTCGGTATACAGGGCGTACCGTTCACCGATGGCGACCTCCACCTCGATCTCCGTCGTGTAGGTCTCGAAACCCTCATTTCGCACGAGACCTAGGGCGATCCCCGCAGGGCTGAACTGTTTGGGCCGCCCTTCGTTGTCGGCGCGAATCTGAATAAGCGGATCGTGTCCGGCGCGGGCGATGCGCAACCGCTTTCGACCGGGATCGAGTGTGACGGCCATCATGCTGATGAACATATCTCGCCGCAGGTCTTCCGAGATGAAGCGATTGATCTTCACCAAGAGCTCTTTTGGACCCTTGGCTGCCGGTCCCAGAGCGCGCAGAGCGCTACGCACCAAAGCCATGGTCAGTGCTGCCGGAACCCCCTTGCCAGAGACATCGGCGATGACAGTTGTGATTTCCCCCGAAGGGTGGGTGATGAAGTCGAAGTAGTCCCCTCCGACCTGGCGGGCCGACTCGCTGAACGCGGCGATCGCGTATCCGGCTGGCTGTGGGCACGACGTTGGGAGCAGAAGACGTTGAACTTCGTGGGCGAGTTCGATTTCTTGTTCCAGGAGTTGCTTTTCCTGCAGTTCCTGGTGCATCACTGCGGTTCCGAACGTGATCGCGGCCTGTTCCGACATGGCTTCGAGTAACGTCACGTCTTCCTCGGTGAACGGTTCGTCTCCTCTGCGGTTGACCACGCTGATGACACCGACGACGTCGTCTCTAAACTTGAGGGGGACGGCGAGGCCTGTCCGCACTTTCAGGAAGTCCTCCTGTTGATGCAGGACTCTTGGGTCATTCAAGCCGTTTGTGATCAGAATGCTTTCTCCACGCTCGGTGACCAGGCCCTCCAATCCTTGGCCGACCGGCAATCGTTCGGAAAGCAGCAAGTCGTTTAGATACTTCTGACGCATGGAGACGTGAGGCAGGTGAGCGATATCTGTGCGAGGGGGATAGAGCCCATCCACCGCTCGTGGGATTAGGGCGTCACGCTGCCATGCCAAGCGGCCGTTCTCCTCGGTGGGCTCAAACATAAAGATGGCTCCCGCACCCGCCTCGGTCAGTTCCATACCGAATTTCAGCGTCGTGTGGAGCAAAAAATCCAAATCCAGCGTACCTACGATTGATTGAGTCTGTTCGTTTTCTAGATGCTGCCTTTCGCCTCTTGCGATGGTTGTCAGGAACGACACGACGACATCCTTTTCACGCCGTGCAAAATCCGTCTTCTTGAACGCCGCTTCGATGTGCAGCTGCGCCGAGCGATACAAGACACTCAGCAGGCTTATCAGCATGGCGGTCAGCAGGATCGGCAGCCCGTGGCCCGAGAGCAGCAGCGACAGCGCGTACACTCCCCCCACCGCCAGTATCACCACCACCGTGCGCCGCAAGCGGTTTTCGCTGAAACGCAGACTCCACCATGTGTGGAGATTGATGATCAGCACCCAGAGCGGGTACATGAAAGAGAGACTCCAACGTCCACCTCCCCCTCCGGTCGCCGGTTGCTGGGCCAGATCGGCAATCAGCACCAGGCACGTGGCCGAAATCAGCACACCCAGGCTGATCGTGCGAAGCGTTTCGAATCGTTGCAGTTTTGGGGGAATCCCACCGTCGCGAATGGGGTAGGCCGTGAGGTGGGTGAGGCCGTGGGTGACGTACATCATCCCCGCTGTGAACAGGGCGAGTTCGAGGTCGCGGAAGAAAGGTGTCGCCTGGAGATAGGCCAGCACAAACGACACACTCCACAGAACCGATCCGCGATAGACGAGATTGGAGACCTGTTCGGTGAAGACAGGCTTGAAACTCTCGGCGTGTTCGCCGATTTCACGCTTGATGGATCTTCGGAATTGCCACAAAAAAAGGGAAGCGGCCAAGCCGAAACCCAGGTTGAGCGTCAATATCGCCAGAATAAATGGATGCACGATGTCGAGCCTTCCGTAATTACACCGGAGCCAACATAGATCGTAGCTTACGGTTCGCTACGTGTCAACAAGATTACACCTCATCGAGGGGGCGTCGATAGTTTCCTCCGCAGCCATACGCGCGATTCTTGCATTGGTTGTCTCGAGGATGAGAAGCATCTGTATGCAGCGAGTATAGACTTGTAACCTTGCGGTGGCTCGCCGGGGAGCCGAAGTCTTGCGAAAGCGGACACCGGCGGGGTACAGTCACGCCCGATGATGGATCGGCCCAAAGACCTTCGAAAACTCCGCGGCGTCATGCTCGACCTTGACGGTACGCTCTATCTCGGCGGTTCGCTCTTCGCGGAAACCCCCGCTTTTCTGGACCAACTCGAGGCGCGCCGAATCGCGAGGTTGTTTCTGACCAATAATTCCTCGCGGAACACGGAGCAGTACCTGAGAAAACTCCAATCCTTTGGGATCCCCGCCGAGCGGGGCGAGGTGTTGCATTCGGGTTGGGCTACTATGCACTATCTCAAGAGCCGGACAGACCATCGGCGCGTCTATCTGCTGGGCACATCTGGGCTCTGTGCGGAGTTCGAGACGGAGGGGTTCGAGGTGGTCAACCCGGCTGGCGCGGGTCTGGACGGCGCGCCCCAACTGGAGCCGGATGTGGTTGTGCTTGGATTTGACAAGACATTGACCTACGAGCGCGTCGAGCGGGCGGCCGCCTATCTCGACGCCGGAAAACCGTATATCGCCACCCATCCCGACCTGACTTGCCCCACCGAAACCGGGTTTATCCCCGATACCGGCTCCATGATCGAAATGTTCGCCACCGCGACGGGAAGGCGGCCCACCGTGATTGGCAAGCCCGAGGCGCCCATGGTCGAAGCCGCGCTTCAGAGGTTGGGGACGGAGCCCGCAACCACTGCCATGGTGGGGGACCGGCTGACCACCGACATGCGCATGGCCGAGAACAACGGGTTGATTTCGATCTTGGTCCTGTCCGGTGAGACCAAGCGGCATCATCTGGAGACGTTGCCCACTCAGCCGGATTTTGTTCTGGAGAATATCGGCGAACTCACAGAGTTGCTTCGCCATACGGGACCGGCGCGCTGATCGGGTATCCAAATCTCTACGAATTCAAGATGAGCGCCTCCGCGCTACACGGAAGTTTCGCAGGGTCATGCCCAAAATATCTTGCGCTTCGCCCGGTTCACCGTCCGCGCTAAACGCCGCAAACACCTCTCCCGGCTTCCTCGTGGGCCAAAGCGCGGTATAGCCCCCGCCCGGACCGCGCTCGGGCGCAATATCGATGGCGTCTGACCATGTTTCGCCGTGATCGCCCGACACAGACAGGCCGGTTTTCCAGACATCCATCATCCGCCCCAAACAGAGGAGTGTCTCTCCCGCATACAGCAGCACTGGATGCCGCAGATCGACGTCTGGGCAGATCTCCACCGGCCCCCACGTCTTCCCAAGGTCATCGCTCACCCGCCGGAAGCATCGCACCGAGCGGTTCAGGTGGCCCAGGAGGAGCAGCGAGCCGTCCGGGCGAAAGACAATCGTCGGATAGCGGGGCGATTCCGGCATTTCATCTTCGCTCACGGCGACCGTGCGCTCCGGCCATGTCCGGCCGTCGTCGTGGCTGGTGTAGATCGCGAGACCCTTGTGGTGGAACGCGGCCATGGTGTGGAGCCCGTCCCGCTCCACGATATGTGTGCTGCACCCCTGGTGCCCGAAACGCGTGCCCGAATCGATCAAGCCCTGGGATTGGTACGTCTTCCCGTGGTCTTGGCTGACAAGCGACACGCTCCCCACGATATTCTCCCCGCGTACATGGCCGAGCCGTTTCAAACCCACACGCTGAACGGCCATCAGGATCGCCCCGTCCCGCGCCAGGCCGAACGCCGGATTTCGTGCGCCGAAGCCCCTTGCATCCTCGTCGTAGACGATCCCCTCGTCTTCCCAGCTCCGACCACCGTCCCGGCTTCGCTTCTGCCGTACGATCGAGTTTCGGCCCGGATCGTCGTGCGCGTCCTGGTAGGCGGCCAGCCAATCGCCATTGGTGCAGCGAACCACGGCGGGGCCGTGCAAGAAGCGCGCTCGTCCCGCGTCGATCGGCACAATTCCATCCGTCTCGAACGACACCGTAAAGCGCGAGTCGCTATGTGTACATTTCCGAACCGACCGTGCAGTCATCTGGTTCTCCATCCGTCCCGTGCTAACCGTGGGGCTCTGTTCCGGATAGGGTGGCTCAAATCTCAGTGAGATCAAGATGAACTTCGTTGCGCGCGATTCCCCTTTGTCCTCTGGGCATCGGAGGTGGCTGGCGGTAGCATCAGCTGTGAAAACGGACCATAACGAAGACGGAGCACGGACCGTTTTCTCTAAGGGTGGCCGGTCGGATTAGAGCGTCTCTCGAAAGTTTTGTTCGATAGGGCGCACGAAGTGCCCCCGATGGCCGGGCGCTCAGCGTTTTCCAATCGGGAAGGACAATTGGAAGCCACATTAAATAAACGAAACGCGCAGGGAATAACCATGATTCGACGATTCGACCTCATTTTTGCCTGTACCCTCATCTTGACGGCGGGGCTCTCTCAGCCCGTTTACGCTGACGGTGGTGCGCTTTGGGAGCGTCTCTTGAGCGGCGAAGACCCAGGTGCGGTGGAGATAGACGCCCGGGCCCGAGTTGCCGAGGCTCCAGACGACGCGGTCGCTCAAGTCGTCATGGCTTTGCTGCTCGACCGGCGATTGGCCGGGCGGGGCGGAGAATGGGCCAAGAGCCACGCGCCCCAAGAGGGAACCTCAACCGCTTGGCGGGCTTGGTTGGACGCGGCGCGAGCCTATGGGGTGGCCCCGGAAGCGGAGGCTGCGCTTCTGGAAGCGTACGCAGCCGCGCTCAATGCCGGTGAGATCGCGGCCTTTGAGAAGGAACGCTCCAAGATCGCCAAAAAATTCAAGCGGAGCGCGGAGAGTTGGCTTCTGGCCCGGCATCGATTTGTGGAAACCGCTGTGCTCCAGCGTCAGGGAAAGTTCCGCGCCTCGGCCGATCTTGCCGAAACCATGGGGTTTGTGACCGACTGGTCTTACCTCGCTCCTTTCGATAACGCCGAAAAGCGCGGCCACAACCAGGTCTTCGCACCCGAAGAGAAACTGAGTTTCGATGGCGATGTCATGGGCCGGATCGACCGGGTCGCTTGGCGGCGGATACCGGTGCAATCCTCGATCGGGTTTGTGAATCTCTACAATCTCGTCCGTCCGGCCAAAGAGAGCACGAGCTATCTCGCCACCACCGTGACCTGCGAGCAGGCTACCCGTGCGGCGTTGCACATCGGTCATGCCGGGGCGGTCAAGGTCTGGGTGAACGGTGTCCTCGTGGCCGCGGTCGAGCGCTATCACGATCCTCGGCCGGACCAAGTTTCATGCGTCTCTTCGCTCCGGTCTGGCGCGAACCTGATTCTGGCTAAGGTCGGCGTCGACGAGGCGAGTGTGGGAGGGCTTTTTCTGCGGCTGATCAACGCCGACACGGGCCGCGCTCTCGCTGTCGACGGTTCCTTGGCGGCGTTACGGGGCGTACCCAAGGACCGGGTGCAGGTTCTATCCGGCGAGAGTCCCACCTTCGAGGTCGAGCCTCCGGCTGTTGCGCGTCTCTTTGCAGCCGGGCCGCAACGTCCGACCGGACACATTGCCCATGTTTTGTACGCCTTGCTGATTCAACGTTTGCACACGGTTGACCGCGAAGATGTCACGGCTTATGAGATGCTCAGCAAAGTTCAAGAGAAATATCCCGACTGCGCGTTGGTGACTCGTCTCGCCGCTGTCGCCGATCGGCAGGTCAACCGCAAGCGCGTGGGCTTACGCCACGCCGTACACCAGGATCCCGGCGATTGGCGAGGGCGTTTGCAGGAGATCGCTCTGGCCCGTGGGCGTCCGTTCCGCGAGCGGCGGCGAGAGTGGATTCAGCAAGCGCTCGACGTCTCCAGCGATCATCCCGCGTTTCTTGCCGAATACGCGCGGCTGCTTCGAGAACAGAGCCAGATCGGCCCGGCCATGACTTATTTGTACCGGGCGATGGAGATCGACCCAAAGAATCCCAAGGTTCTCATGCTGGCTGTGGAGTTGACCGATGGCCAGGTCGGTGACGCTGTCCGTGAGCGCTGGCTCGAACGAGCCATCCACGCTGAGCACGACGCACCGAACTACTACATGCACGGACTCCGAATGGCTCTCGCGCGGGACGATCTCTCCCAGGCCAAGCGTATGCTGCGGGCGGTCTCCGAGGCCGATCCTTGGAAACTGAGCGGGCATGCCGCCTTAGCTCGCTACCATCTGGCGGGCGCGGACTATGAAGCCGCGAGTCAGGCCATTCAAGCCGGGTTGGCTGTGAGTCCGGATGACGCCGCCCTGCATCGGCTGGAGGCCGAACGTCTCGATGCCACTGGGGCTGAGCCCGGTGCGATTCTCGAACACCTTCAGGCGATGCTGCGCGCCGAGCCGTCCGAGCCCTGGGCGCTTGATTTCATCGAACTCATCTCCCCAGACACCGACGACTATTACGCGCCCTACCGTAAGGACTGGAAAGAACTCCCCGATCCGCCCGAAGCGCTGCTTAAGGATGCCAACGCCCTGGTTCTGCTTTCTCAGAACGTGAAGCGCGTGCACGCCAACGGAAACTCCAGCGCCACGAGTCATCGCGTGGTCAAAATTCTGAACGAAACCGCCGTGCGCGGTTATACGACGTGGCCGATCTACTACGAATCCGGACGGCAAGACGTACGGATTCTTACCGCGAGGGTCACGCAGCCCGATGGCAGCACCATCGACGCGCCCGCTCCACGCCATCAAACCGTGGGCGGCGCGGGGCAAGCCGCTTCACGCATGTACAGCGATTACAACGTCGCGGTCCTGCAGATCCCCGGGATCCAGGTCGGGTCGGTGATCGAAGTCGAGTATCAGCTCGAGGAGCGGGGCGAGAACATCTTCGCCGATTACTTCGGCGATCTTGATTTTGTCGGCGATTTCGATCCCACATTCAATTACGAATATGTATTGATTACACCCAAAGATCGCGAGTTCTACTCCACCGCGATTCCGGCTTCCTATCCCAAGGATATCGTCGATACATCGCTGACTTCGTGGAACCCCGAACCGACGGTCGAGACGATCGGTGACGAGCGGGTGTATACGTGGGCCGCCACCTGTCTGCCGCGCGTACCGCGCGACGCCGGCATGCCTCCCGTTTCCGAGGTCCTGCCCTATATCAAGATATCGACTTTCAAGACTTGGCAGGATATGACTCAATGGTACTGGGATCTCATCAAGGATCAGCTCCGGCCCGATCCCGAGGTTCGCAGACAGACCGAGGAAGTCCTCGCGGCTTACCGCAGGACCAAAAACATGGATGCCGAGGCCGAACTCTCGCCCGCCGACATCGTCCAAGCCGTCAACCGTTTTGTGAACACCGAGATCCGCTACCTCTACCACGCTTTCGGCGTGCACGGTTGGAAGCCCCACCGGGTCCGGGATATCCTGCAAGCGCGCTACGGCGACTGCAAAAACAAGGCCGCGTTAGGGTTGGCCATGCTGGGCATCGCCGGGGTGGATGCCAACGTCGTCATCTTGCGCACGTCCGACCGCGGTGAGGTCGACTACGAGCTCCCCTCGATGGGGCTCTTCAACCACATGATCTACTACGTTCCCGAGTTGGGCGGCAACGGTCTATTCATTGACGGCACCGCGCAGTATTACGGTGAGATGGAGTTGCCGGAGATGGATTCCGGCGTCAACGCGTTGATCGTCGAGTCCGGGGGCGCCTCGCGGTTCCAGCGGACGCCGATGATCGGCGCCGACGACAACGGAGCCGCCTATCGAACCACACTCGCTCTCGACAAAACCGGTTCGGCCAAGGGCCATCGGCGCTGTGACTATGTGGGGTTGAACAATCCTCTGGTTCGCGCGGTCTATTTCAATCGGGCGAAAGTGAAGGAGACCATCGAACGGCAGCTGGTTGCTTCTTTCCCCGGCGCATCCTGCGTCGATTTCGACCTGTCCGATCTGGATACGTATGGCGATAACGAGTGGATCGCCTACAACTTCGATATACCGAAATTTGCGGTACAGGAAGACGAGCGGAAGCTCAAACTGCCCACCAGTCTTTTCTTGGAGAACTTCTCATACACCTATGCGCGCTCGGCTTCGCGGCATTACGAGTTGGTCGTTGGCCGCTCGCCGTGGCACAAGCGCAACGAGGTTGTTATCGAGCTCCCGCCGGGGACAAAGGTCGTCGATCTTCCCGAGCCGGTTGATCTGGAGGGCCCGTTCGGTCGCTACAAGTGGACGGCCAGGGTGGAGGGTGAGAAGTTGACTCTCGAAGAAGAGATCGCGTTTGCGCCCAGACGCGTCGCGGTCGATGAGTTTCAGGCGTTTCGCGATTTCTGCCGACGTGTCGATGAAGCCCAAGAACGCCGTCTCACCGTGGAGGTCTCCTCATGATTGCTTTGACGAACAGGTTTCCAACCAGACGACCTCTTCGCCGAGGAACTCCAGCGAATCGCGTGCCGCGCGTATTGCCAAGCGCACCTC
>CAYTDF010000068.1:0-10583 GCA_964436365.1 uncultured bacterium
CACGATGTTATCGACCGGCGGCTTGATCCCCTTCATCTCCTTGAGCGGTTTGATCTGCTTATTCGTAAGCGCCCGTAGCTCCTTGTGAACAGTCAGGGTATGTTCAAGTTCCGGTGTCAAACCGTCGAGCAAGAAGAACCCTTTGGCATCTGTAGTACACAAGCCAAACGACACTTCGCCTCCCATCGCCCGCACGGGGATACCCGCAATCGGCTGCCGGTCTGTATCGACGAGTTTGCCATGCAGATAGCTGCCACGTTTCAAGCCAACATCGACCTCCATCTCCTCCTCCCCTCCCGGCATTTCGAGCTCGAGAAGTTCCGCTTCGTAGGAGACCTTGATTCGCTCGTGCTCCGATTCGCTGGCTAAGTTAGAGGAACGCGTGGACGCCCGCACGCTGACATAGAGTTGGAAAGCCCCCGGCTCAAGCCCATCGATTCGGTACGTCCCGTCTTCTTGCTGCCCGGGTCTCTGCAACTGCTTCTTGTTTTGAAAAACGTTAACATTGGGAGACAGATGCCTCTCCGGGTCTTTCCCCCCCTCATACGCGATCCTCACACTTACGGTAGAGCCCTCGAGCTCCTTCTTCTCCAACTGCAAAACCAGGCGAATGTCGCGCACCGTGTCACCCACCTTGAACTCCACCGGACAAGAGCCGCGCCCCAAGAGATGCCCATTGATCGAGCGACTCCCGAACGAATATGATGGAGGCAACGTTATATGCTTCTGTCCATCGATAACTTTCGTCGTCGATTCGTTACTCCCGATCTCGAACCCCAGGAGACCGGCTTGAATGGTTTCGTCATACTCGGGAAGTAAGATCGAGTAATCAAAACGTCCGTCCGCGCCGCTAAGGAGACCGGAATCGAGCATCGCACCGTCTAGGCCTTCCAGCACGATCTCCGCATTCTCCACAGGCTGTCCGTCGGCTCGCACCACCTGACCGACAAAATGCGTCTCGACACCGGGAACCACCAGATATTCGATATCCTCTATATCTTCGTCTTCCACAGTGAACCGGGGCTCGGGAAACTCTGACTTCTCCCCGCGCGCTGTCGGCACGGCAGAGGGCGGAAGAAATCCCTTATAGTTCCGGGCGTTCAAACAGGCCTTCACGACATGCTTACCGGGTACAGCTCCAGAGAACACGATGTGCTTGCCGGATGGAACTCTAGAGAACGAGAAGGTCCCACCGGTAGCAGAATACGTACTACCGAAAGAACCATACGAATTCTCTTTCTCCAATTCCAGCGGAAACCCCTCCACCGGTTCTTTCGTATCCGCACGCAGAACCCGACCCGAGACCGTAACGCCGAAATCGACATCGAAAAGCGTCTCGACTCGTGTATGGGGCTCTTCAACCGTCATCTCGAAGACCTGGGTCGGCGGGGAAGCGTCGATATGCCGGGGCGGCGAAACCGTTAGCTTGTATCGTCCCCACGGAACGGAACGAAATCGTATCTCGCCGAACTGGTTGGCCTTTCCCGATAGAATAAACACCCTATCCGCCGCTTTGAGGTGCGCATCCGCACCGTTAATCCCTTTTAACTGGTAGTGTGTTATTCCTTCCTTCAAAACGTAGACACTGACGGATGTTTCACTTACAGGTCGCAACGAGAGCTTCTCCCAGCGATGCGACGGCCATAGAGTTGTGAAGTACGTTCGGAATTCACCCTTGCGAGCATTCGCAAAGTAGACTCCGGGCGGGAGACCTTCGAAGCGGCACTGGCCCCGTTCGTCGGTCAGCTGCGTGGCGATTAGCTTCCCGCGCGTCGCTGGCCCCGCACCTTTGAGAGAGCTGGTGTAGCGCGCTCCCTGGCTCTCAAACTCTATAGTACCTTGGTGCACGGTCTTTCCGTCGGTTTGGCTCAGAGCGACAAACGTATCCCAAAGACGCAGACGGGAATTGGGCAGAAAGGGTCTGCCCATCAGGTCGTTGTAATGCCTGATCTGCGTACGATCCCCTTGCCGCCACAGGCTGCCCGACAGACCCAGGAGCAGATCGCCGACTTTCGGGTTCGCCCTTCCGTGCTCGGACAATGTTCCTGAGACAATCCCGAATCCCTCCGCACGTCGCACACGCATCCCCTTCTCTTCTCTGCGCAAAAGTACCGGGCGCGCGGTCGTATGACCGCTTCCGTCCAGTACTGCAATCTCTACTGACGAAGGGACCGGCCGTACAGCAGCCGGGCCTTCCCACAGAGAGACTTCGACACCCGCCACCGGTACGCCATCTTCACTTTTATCGTGCACTTCGACCACAAAGTCACAAACGTACTCCAGCGGTATATCCACCGGCTCCCGGGCTGGAATCGAAATCGTTTTTTCTACGGATGTATACGCCGTGGCGCTGGCCACGATCTCAACCGCACCGGACTTCAGGTTCTCGACAACGAACCGCCCGCCCTGCGGCTCGTGAACCTTCCCGTCGACGCTCACACTTCCGTTACGAATCGGATCGCCCAAAGCGTCGACCAAGCGCAGTTCGAGCGTCGTCACGGGGAGTTCTTTCGTCGCAGCGCTTGCATCGGGTTCCGCCACCGCAACCGAAACCGCTGTGGGCACAGGAGTGGACGCCACGCTCTTGGGCAGCAGACCTCCGGCGTCGGCCGTAATCGCTTCACCCCCCTTTACAATCTCCCGATCGTCGCCCCGGGTCACCAGCACCTTGCCCGAATCGACCGTCAGTTCGACCTCTCGCGGCGGTTTCGCTGGCGGATCGCCGTACAGAAAAAAACCGATGATTCCGGCGGCCAACAGACAGACCGCAAGCGTGAGCAGAATGGGTCTCTGCATAATAAAGCCTTTCTAAGGATGAATCGTGACGTGAAAAACCGTTCCGAGAACCTGTATATCCATGAGCGGCGTCTCCACCGTCATGGTTTGATCGGGGATACTCGCGGCGTTCACCGAGATATGCCCCGCGTCCAAACGTATTCGTCGGTTGTCATCGAACCGCAGCGCGAGGCGTGTCCGCGGCGAGCAGTCGATGACTGAACCTTCCGCAAGCAACAGCTCGGCTGAGATGCCCGGCGGCACCGTAACCCGCTTACCCTGTTGCAGTCGACGCTGCCAGAGCCAACCCGGCAAACTCGTTTCGCCCCCACCGGAGAGCTGCGTAAAACGAACTTCCTTCACCGGCTCGATCTGCGGTAAACGCAAAACCGTCACCAAGACACCGCCGCACAGCAGCGCACCCACCAACACCGCCACAGCGAAAGCCGGGCGGGGCAACCAATCCACAAACGCGAACCGGCTCACCCACTTTGGCGTTTGCTTCATCTCCGCCGCCATTTGTTGCGTAAGCCCGGCCCGGTCGAGCTCCGGCAGTACGTATCCACTCAGTTGTTTGCGAATACGTCGATACGATTCAAACGCGCGCGCTTCTTCGGCGTCGCGGGCGGTCGACTCGCCCTGGCTAAAGCGATCCGAAAACTCCATCTCACGTTGTTCGGTTCGAGGGTCCATCATGCATCACTCACAATCGGTTCTAGCAGCTCCCGCATCGTCTTCCGCGCCCGGCAGAGGTGTGTCCGGACGTTTCCTATATTCAGCCGAAGAGTTTCGGCAATCGTCTCGAAGGTTTCGCCGTTCAGGTCGTGAAGGACCAGAATGGTTCGTTGCAGGTCGGTGAGTTGGGAGAGCCCGTCGGTGAACGCGGTCTGGACCTGGGCTTCCTGCGCGGCCACATCGGGCGTGCGTGTCGAATGCTGACGCATACCGAGTTCGTGAAGCCCGTCGCTATGCGCGTAGAACGTGGCTCGTTTGCGCAGCCGGTCGATACAGAGGTTCCGCGCGCAGGTCGTCAAGAATCCTTTGACCGAACCGTTGGCGCGTTGGAACTTCCCTTCCCGCACAGCGCGCACAAGCCGAAGCAACGCCTCTTGCAACGCGTCTTGCGATTCGTCCTCATCCCACAGCAGCGAGTGGCAGAGTCGAAAGACGTCATGGGAATACGAAGCGACGATCTCATCGAAACTCGATGCATCACCGTCCAGCATTCGCCGCACAAGATTCTCAGGCGCGCGTTTCATCGTCTCTCTTTCGCTCACACACAATTATACGGGAACCCTGGAAGAACATTACAGGCGATGCAAGGACAGGAGATGGGAGTCACTCCCCCTACCACGGTATTCTCAGGATGGTGTTGCCGGTGTATACTCTAGGTCCCGAGACGGGTAATTACGGATAAAACGAGAAAACTTACCGCCGAACCTTTTTGGCATCACTTTTTCCGGTTGGTATCCTCCACGCATCGAGGCCTTGGAAGAGTCGACTCAGATACGGCTCTTTTGTGCCCGGGATGGCGGACGCCACCTGCCGCTCTGCTGGGAGACGTTGGGCGACGTGACCGATTGGCTGTTGGAGGAAGAGCTGGCGAACGTCGGTAGTGTCGAGTTCCCCCGCGATTTCATCGTCCAGGAACACCGCCGGGGAAACTGCCAGGCTATCATCTACAACCTCCAAGCCGGGGAAGGCAAAGCGGGCGCGATCCCCGCCGAACGCATCGTCGAGCTCACCGGCTGAGGGCGAACACCACCGAGGGTGCAACAATCTTCAGCGTTGTCACAGTTGAAACAGCAAGCGGTGAGATCCCTCGGGACCTCACCGCTTTTTCTTGCCTGTGACTCTCGGACTGGGGTCATCTCTACCCGAGCAACCCCGTCATCATATTCTTACGCAGTTCGTTGCTCTGTGCGAGTACCGCGATGTTGGCCTGGAGCAGCAGCCGCGCGCTGGCCAAGTTCGTCGACTCCAGCGCCATGTCGGCGTCTTGTATTCGCGAAAGGCTCGACATGAGGTTCTCCCGCTGCACATACAGGCTGTTGATGCTCGACTCCGAACGATTCTGAAACGCGCCCATCCTCCCTTGGCTGCCGGAGACCTGATCCAACGCGGCATCGATAATACCCAAAGCCTCGTTGACTCCCTCAGCGGTCGAGATGTCGATGTCGGCCACAGACCGGCCCGCACCCAAACCGAGCGCACTGGCGCTGGTATCTCCGAAGTTCAAGCCAATCTGATCGCCTGCATACGCGCCGATCTGGAAGTTCGCACCGCTGCTAACCGAACTGATCTGCACTGTCAGCGTATCCCCCGTTCCCTCTCCGGCCACATCCACGATCGAATCGAAATCCAGCGTAAGCGTTTCCGCCACGCCGCTCGAACGACCGCTGACGAACGTCACATCCTGGTCGCCGTTCTGGAACGTGATCGCTTCGCCGCCGTTGAGTTCTCCGGTATACACACCGCTCTCCGTGGCCAGCAGGTCCTGCCCGGCGGTGAGGCCCGAACCGATACGCAGGGTGATCTCCGGTGTATCGGCAAAGGGACCCGCGTCCGGCCCCTGGAGGGTCACCACCTGCCCCGCCTCGACCGTCTGCGCGGGACCGCCGCCGATCGAAACCGTGGCCCGTTCGGCGTTCCCCGCTCGAACCACATCCACGCCCGAGGCGATCGTCCCAAAGTCGTTCCCCCCCGGCGTATTGTCATTGGCTACGAGGGTAAAGCCGGTCTGCGAGCCAGTCGTCGCGAGATCGTCGGTAACTTGAATCCGCCCATCGCCCGTAAGCGCGGCCGTGGCGTCGGTGAAGCCGCTTTGGTTTCCCGCTCCCCCGGCGGCCAAAGTGCTGTCGCGCACATTCAGTTCAGCGGTAAGGTCGTCCAGTGTCGCCGCAACACCGTTGCCGGCAGCCCCGTCACCCCCGGCGGCGGCGATGGTGATCTCGCTGCTAAACGTGGTCCCATCCGCGTTGGTTCCGTTAACCGTGATCGTATCTCCAGCGGCGAGTGTGGCCCCACCGAAGGTCGATCCCACCAGTTCCGTCGCGCCCGTGGCGGCCCCGCCTCCAGCACCGGCAAAACCTGCGGTCGATTCGACTTCACGAGTCTGTGCCGCCTGGACATCCGAAACTTGAATCGCGAGCTGCCCCGTATCGAATGTGGATCCGGTCAGCGCGTCGACATTATTCCCGATCTGAGCCCCGGTCGCCTGTCCGTTGATATCGGCTTGACGGGTAACGCCTCCCTGAGTTTGAAGGTCGCCCGCAGCGTCTTGCACGGAAAAATCGACCGAGAACTGTGATATCTCTTCCCCACCCCCGGAGACAAACTCCAGACGGCCGGTGGTGTCGTTGTATTGCACGTTGGTTTCGCTCGAACCGGTCCCGCCCACGGTATCGATCCCCGCAGCGGTCTCGGCCTGATCGATGGCCTGTTGAATCGTGTCGGCCAGGCTCGTCCCCGCGCCTCCACCGCCAGCCAGGTCCGATCCCGCTCCGACGCTGAATGTCCCGGAGAAAGTGGTCACGCCATCCGACAGCACACCGGAGAAAATGATCGCGCCTCCGCTTTGCAGAGTCGCCCCGTTAAAGGTCTGGTCGGTCAATGCCGTCCCCGCCCCGGCCGCACCGCCTCCCCCGGCCGAATCGACAAACTGTGCCGCGGTCACCGCGATGTCGGTGGCGTTGGTCAGTCCGGTGTTCATCACCTGCTGATTCCCCGCGCCGTCGTTGGCGATAATCTGAGCCTCCGCCGCACGGACCTCGGTCACCTGGAGGAAGTTCGTCCCTGTGGAGAGTGAGGAAGCGGTAGGCTCTCCGCTAACGCTTACCCCGGCGTCGGCTTGCCCGGGTGAAATCGTCGCGCTGGCCGAAAAGTGCCCGTTCAGAAGATGGTTGGTCCCAAACTGCGTGGTTTGGGCCACCCGGTTGATCTCGTCGATATTCTGAAAGGCCTCGGCCTGAAGCGCTTGGCGGGCTTCCGGGCCGTAAACGCCGGTATTGCCGGCTTGAACCGCGAGTTCGCGGATACGAAGAAGGTTCTCCGTCGTGCTGTTGAGAGACTGCGAAGCCACGTTCGACATATTGATCGAGCTTTCCGCATTCTCGATCGCCTGCGTGATCGCTCCGATTTGGGCTTGCAGCCGCGAGGCCACGGTGAAACCCGCCGCATCGTCCCCGGCACGGTTAAGTCGCAACCCCGAAGAGAGCCGGTTCATCGACTTCTCCAGTCGTTGCGATATTAGGTTGTTCATGTTTCGGATCGCGGACGACCCAAATGGACTGTTAATATTATTGATACCCATACTCATCCTCCCTGATCGGGCAACATTTTCGTCCGCACTTCCTGGCGGACGTCACCAATCCCAAAAAACTGGAGAATCCTCTCAGGCGGCCGTTGCGGCTGTCTGGGTTTTCTCCAACCGACACGTGTTAGATTATACTCCATCTCACTCGTGCATTCAAACACTCCTAAAAGGACTCTGGGAGTATTTCTCGAAAGATCTTCCGGCTGCGTCCTCGAACTGCCCGCGAGGGCCGGGCGTTCAGCGTCCGTCAATCGGAAGGAACTATTTGAGTAACACGTCAAATCAGCTAAATCCGTACAAAGTCCCGTAGATTTCGTTGGGCAGGTTGGTCGTCTGCGCCAAGACGGAGGCCTGCGTATTCAGCAGAACCGCATTCATAGCCAGTTCCAGGGTCTCTTTGGCGATATCGGCGTTTGAAATCGACTCTTCCGCTTGCTGAATACTCAACGATTCCGTATCCAGGGATGCCATCGTCGAAATCAGCCGCGAACTGACCGAGCCCGTGCGGGACCGGGCGGTATCCGACTGTGTGATCGCCGCGTCGATGATCTCGAGTGCGGCTTCGGCCCCGGTTTGCGTCGTGATATCCAGATGATCGAGCGTCTGCGTGCTCGAGAGCCCGAGATTGCTTGTCCGCAGATCCCCCATCCAGACTTGGATGTCATCGCCCTCCAACGCACCCACGTAGAAACTCAGCTCGCGGCTAACCGATGAAAGGCGAAAGGTCTCGCCGCCGGCGCTCGCGGTCGTAGTGACCAACACCTCCGTATCGAAATCGAGATCGATATACTCGCGTGTCGTTCCGCCGTTGATCGGCCGCTCGCCAGATGAGAAGCGCACGTCTTGGTCGCCGCTCGCGAAGGTGACCGTAGGGCCACCGTTCAATGTGCCTTCGTATTCATCCGCTGTGATCTGGAGCGTATCGCTGCCCTCGCTCAGCCCCGTGCCCGCACGAATCGTCACTTGAGGCGTTTTGCCGCCGTCTCCCTCCGCGCCGTACAACGTGACCACTTCTCCGGCCGCCACCGTCTGGCTGTCGCCTCCGGCCAGGCTGACCGACGCCTGTTCCGCGTTGCCGGTGGTATTAACCTTACCGGAATCGCTGACCGTGCTCGTGGCGTTTACGATAAACGTCAACGACGTCTGCGAACTCGAAGTGGCCACATCGTCGATCACCTGGACCGCACCCGTCGCGGTCAGCGTTGCCGTCGCTCCGTTGAATCCAACGAAGGGGTCCGTTTCTTCCCGGTTGTTGAGCGCTTCGATCAAGTCCTGAAAATCTCGGACCACAAGATCGCCGGGATCGGTGTCGCCGCCATTCTGCACCGCCAGAGTTGCCGTGAACGTGCTCCCATCGGGATTGGTGATATACACCTCCAGCGTATCGGCGTTGGCAAGGGTCACAGAGTTGAATTCCGCTTGGTTCAGGCGCGTGCCCAAACTGGCCGGGGTTCCTGTACCTGTACGGGTGAAATCGTAGTTCGTCTCGATATCGCGCTGGGCCGCGCTGGTTACCGACGCGACAGTGATCGAGAAATCACCGGTGTCGAATGTCGACCCGGTGATCGCCGTCAGGCTATTCCCAATCTGCGCGGTGCTCCCCCCGGCGACCACCTCCCCACCTATCGAACCAGAGCGGGTGATCCCCGACGATGTTTGCTGAGTGCCCGCGCCGTTCTTCAACGTAAACGTAATATCGAACTCGCTGATTTGGTCGGCTTGGTCGCTGTAGAAGGTGAGACGCCCAGTGGTCGCTTCGAAATCCACAGTCGTCTCGAGGACATTCGTCCCTTCGATTCCCAGCAGTGTCTCCGCAGCGTCAACGATGGTCTGTAAGTCGTCGACAAGGCTGCCCGCGCCGCCATCGAGCGTCTGTAGAGCGACAACGGTTACGATCCCCGAAAACGTGCTCTGCCCATCGGCCAAGACACCCGAAACTTCCAGGGTACTCCCCGCCACCAACGAGACCTTGTTGAAGGAGAGGTCGGTCAGAACATCCGCCCCGACGCCCAGGCCCGGGACCCCGGGACCTCCGTCGTCGTCATCGATGAACTGGGATACAGTTGTAGCGATATCCGTCTGCGTCTCGGTACCGATATTGAACCCGGTCGACGAGCCCGCCACGATCCGCGCGCTCCCGGTCTGGGTCTGGGCGATATTCAGCATGCTCCGCCCATCGAGTAGATTCATGTTGTCCGGGCCGAAGGCAATCGAAGCGCCCAAACGGTCCTGCAAGTCGTCAATAAACTGCCCGCTAACGCCCGCGTCGCCGTTCAGCAATTTCTTTCCATTGAAAGACGTGCTCTCCGCGATTCGATTCAGCTCATCCAGATAATCGTTGATCTCCACCTGAATGCTCAACCGCGTACTCGTCGAAGTGGTCGACGAGGCGGCCTCTTGGGACCGGGAGCGAATCGTCTGCAGAATGTTGCCGAACTCTTCGAGGGCCTGGTCCACCGTAGACGAGAGGTTATAAGCGTCCTGGGCGTTTTCGGACGCTCGGTCCAAGGCGTTGACCTGTGTACGAAGTTGATTACGGATGAGAAGTCCGGTGGGATTGTCGCCCGCATCGTTGATTCGAAGGCCCGTTCCTAGGCGCTCGATGTTCACGCCTAGGTTCGAATACGTTTGATTGATTTGGCTGATAATACCCAGGGCGGGAAGGTTGCTGTAAAGGTTTGGTATAGGCATAGTTCCGTCCTCCATGACGGTGACAGTGAAAAAGGAGCGAATTCCCGCTTTTTCAGGGAAAAAGCTCAAGTTTTTGCGCTGGCGGCCTATAACTGTCATGACCCCGAAATTATGAGGGTCCAAACAACCGGACACATCACCGCGATCGGGTGGTGTAAAAACAACCGGATCGCGGATATGACCGAGAAGTTGACGTAGTCGCCTGCAGTCCCGGACAGGACTGTGGTGCGCTGCGGCGGTCGATTAAGCCATTAGTTCTCTCTTGGCCGGGATGCGACTAATGGCTTATTCTTTACGTCAAAACTTGAACTTTTGTGCAGTTCTTCGCTCCTTCTGATCGATACACACACTCCGTGCGCGGATTCTCTGTTGAGCGGATCGCTTGACCCGTTCCGCTCGCGTGTGACCCCAAGTGGGGCCCATGGATGGAGACAGGTCGTCCCCGTCCGTCATAGCGTCTCTCGAGAATCTCTTCCGGTACGGCGAGCGCTCAGCGTTCTCCAACTGGAGGCGACTCTTGGGAGAGGCCATAAAATCAATGGCCGGAGGGCCGAGGGCCTCGGAAACACCCGGCCCTCCGGATAAAACGGGAGTGGGAAACCGTGTTTTTCGATCGTGTGAAGACGCACCCCTGGGCATGGGTTCGAGCGCGGAGCTCGCACACCGGGTCCACAGGGATGACCGAAGGCTCTAGAGCGAGACTCGGAACAACTCTCCTGCCGCGGACGCTTTAGCGTCCGACAACGCGAATGGCCGAAAGGCCGGGAATCCGCATTGTCCACATGGAGGGACAGTCATTCCA
>CAYTDF010000068.1:10593-12734 GCA_964436365.1 uncultured bacterium
TTGGGGGGGGGTACGAATGCAAATCGAGGGATTCGCTGTCGGGCCCCGAACCCAGGTCTGGATGCGGTACGGCGGTCTTCAAGACGGTGCGTTTCTCCTTATGGCCGGGATGCAACGCGAATCGTCTTACGAAAAAAACTCAGTTCTATGACTCCTGTCTGCGTCCTTTCATCCTTTTCTGCATCTCAAACGAAAAAAGGCACACCTCTTAAATAGAGTGGTGTGCCTCGGTTCTCTCTGCCGGTTCGAAACGGACCAGGGGTGGGGAACCGCCGCGGGAAGGGTCAAGACCTTTTCCCGTCAACCGGAGGCTCCTCCAAGAAGTCGTCTGTAGTCCGAGGCCGAACTGCGGTAGCTGCGGCGGTCGATTGAGCCATCTCTCTACGAGGGTACGGAAAGGGTCACGGTCTTTCCGTGCCACCCAAAAATATCCTTGGCCGGGATGCAGAGACTTATGGCTTCCGACGGTCAGGTGGGGATTCCGAAAAGAGAAGAGAAGTTGGAGAGACTTTTCTACCTTGTCGGGGGCCACTGTCCGCCCACACACAATGAGTTTAACCGAGGCCTTAACGGCTTAAGTGTGAAGATAAGGTCTTCACGTACTCCTTCGCTCGTAATCATCTCCGGGATACGGTTCCGGTACCGTGAAGCGTCTTTCGAAACTCGTTTCCGTTCAGCGCACGAAGTGCCGCGATAACCGGGCACTCTACGTTCTCCAAACGGAAGGAACCTCTTGAAAAACGCTGATACCTTCCGGGCCAGAAAGTGGACCCCATTTCAAGTCAAGGACACGAATCGGTCGCTTTGGAAGTAATCGACATCTCTTCGTGTCGACACAGTTATCGGCGGTTTAGAGACAGCCTTGAGCGTTTTTTTCGTTTTTTCTGGTTTTTCTTTTCTTTTCTTCGGTCGTGTCGAAAAGATGCCGAGACCGTGATGGCGTTAACACGTTGATATACTTGAGAAAAGCCGCCGAATGGAATCCTTAAACGACGGTCCATCTGTTCGGCGATTGCGCCCGGCCTCTCTAGGGCTTGGCCAAGTGCCGCCGGGGACCTACGCTTCATAGACTGAGGCTAGAGGAAACCTCGAGAATCGTATTCGCGGTTCAGAAGCCTTGGGCGCTCGAGCCCGCCGTACGCTCGAACGGAGAAAACTCTCGAGAGACGCTCTCATGCCAACAGTCGCGCGATACCTGGCCGAGCTCGGCCCAAGACCGAAGATCCCCTGCACGAGGGATCCGCAACACCCGGGACGGAGTTGTCTTCATCTCGGCGAGAGTCCCTTTCCTCCTCTGCCGCACGTGCAAGACGCCCTGCGGGAGGCGGCGGCGCAAGTCAACGCCTACCCGGACAGTTCCTGCCGACGGGTTCGTGAAAAACTCGCTGAGGTTCACAATGGGCTTGATCCCGACCAGTTTATCTGTGGAAACGGCTCCGACGATCTCATCGATCTCGTGGTCCTGACCTACGCAGGCAGCGGCGGGCGCGTGCTCTCGTTCGACCCCACCTTTTTCGTCTACCAGGCCTGCGCGCGGCGGCACGGCGCGCACTATACCTCCATCCCCAGAGATGCGAACGCCGACTTCGCCTTCCCCGACACGGAGCAACTGACCAGGGGACTTGTCGCCCACCGGCCCCAGGTTATCTTCCTGGCCAATCCCAACAACCCCACGGGAACCCTCACACCGCGTGACAGAATCCGGCAGCTCCTCACGGCAACGCAGGTCGAGGCCCTGGTCGTGGTCGATGAGTGTTATTTCGATTTCTGCGGCGAGAGCGTGATCGACCTACTTCCGGATGCGCCGAACCTGCTAATTCTACGCAGTTTGTCCAAGAGCGGGTCGATGGCCGGTCTCCGCTTCGGATACGCCGTCGGCCATCGGAAGACGATCGAAACGCTGGAGCGCACCGCACTGATCTTCCCCGTCAATGTCATGGCCCAAGCGGCGGCGATCGCGGCCCTCGAAAGCGCGGAGGAAATACGCCTCCGAGCCGAGACTATTGTAAGAGAACGGGAACGGCTCGCGGCCATGCTCAGAAAGTTAGGGCTCCACATCGCGGCTTCTGCGGCGAACCTGCTTCTGGTAGCCTCCGGTAATGGAGTTCTCCCCAAGGAGAGCGGTCGGCTTCTAGCCGAAC
>CAYTDF010000068.1:12744-13390 GCA_964436365.1 uncultured bacterium
GAACGTGGAATTCTTGTTTCAGACCAAACAGATGCCCTCAACCTGGGACGCACTGTCTTGCGAATCGGTATCGGGACCGAAGAGGATTCCGACCGGCTCGTGACCGCGTTGAGGGAGATGATCGAAACGACGCCTAACGGCGAGTGAGGAGTGTGCAGCATGAAACTAGGAGTTTTGACGGTACTTTTCAGTCAAAAGAGCCTTGACGACGTTTTGGACTACGTCTGCAAGGCGGGGGTCGAGGCGGTCGAAATCGGGGTAGGCAACTATGCCGGAGACGCTCATTGCCCGATGGACGAGCTCGTAAAGAGCCCGAAAAAAGCGAAAGAGTGGAAAAACAAGATCACGGACCGGGGTCTGGTCCTCTCCGCGCTCTCCTGCCACGGCAACGCCTTGCATCCCGACCCTGCCTTTGCGAAAGGGAGTATCGCGGTCCAGCAAAAAGCCACCCGTTTGGCCGAGATGCTGGGAGTGAAGACGGTAATCGACTTCTCCGGATGCCCGGGAAGCGGTCCCAAAGACACCAAACCGAACTGGGTCACCTGTCCGTGGCCGCCGGATTTCAGCGAGACCCTCGAGTGGCAGTGGAATGAGAAGGTCGTCCCCTACTGGAAGAAGGCCTCCAAGTTCGGGAAGGACCACGGTG
>CAYTDF010000069.1:0-13370 GCA_964436365.1 uncultured bacterium
GAAGCGGATTGTGGCGATATACCGGCATTCCTCGAGATTCCAGTAGCCCGCATCGCGGTAACTTCCATCAGGATGCTTCGCCAGGCAGGCCACTGCGGGGCGCATGTGCCGGTAGAGAGAGACTCCGAGAGAAAGAACGACGCCGATGGTGATTCCCTTTTCGAGATGTGGCGCGAAGCCGAGCGTACAGAGAAAAGTGATGGCCGCAACCACCCCGTCGGTTTTCTGTGCACGCCAGGCCCGAGCCATGCCCGGGATGTCGATCAAGCGGATGACCGCCATCATGATTATGGCGGCGAGGACCGCTTGGGGTAGATGGTAAAGATACCGCGTGAAGAAGAGCAGGACGATAACCACAACGCCACTCGTGAAGACACTCGACATGCCGGTCTGCGCCCCACCGGAGATGTTGACGGCCGAACGGGAGAACGAGCCGGAGACGGGATAACTTTGTCCCGCAGCTCCCAGAATGTTGGCCAGTCCCTGACCGATCAGCTCTTGATTCGGATTTAGGCGTTGCCCCGTACGAGCCGCCATCGCTTTGGCGATCGAGATCGCCTCCATAAAACCCAGCAGCGAGATGATGAAGGCTACGGGGAGCAGTTGAGACGCGATTGAGAGATCGAACTTGGGGACGCTCAGTTTCGGCAATCCCGGGGGGATCCTCGCAACCACCGCACCTCCCCCGCTCAAAAGGATCGACTCTTCATCGGAGACTTGGTTTCTTACGACCGGCCGCCAGATGCGCCTCTCCACGTCGACGCCGGGGGGGACTTCTCCGGCCACGAAAAAGCGCTGGCCTTCTTCCGCATCGTTGTGGGCCTTGAGATGAACGTTACGAAGCTGCCTGCGGCCCACCCTGGCCGACTCCTCCCATTCCATGAGCGAGACGTTAGAGAGCGCAATCACATGCCGAAGGCCGATGGCTTCGGTTGAATCCGGCCCCTTTTCCGTTTCCACTTGCCGGAGCGAGGCTGTCTTCTCGTTGCGGCTCTTCGAAAGCTCTTCGATCTTCGAGATGGCTTGGTTGTACTCATCGATGGTGTGCCGCAATTCCGAGGACTGAATTTGGGTGATGTCCACACGCACAGTCCGTTCGAAACCGACAGCCACGGAAAGAAGTGTTGTAACGACCACGGCAACCAGAACATTGGGGACTCTCGGCATGTAACGCCCAACGCCGGCCATGATTCCGATGGCCAGAGCGGCCATGCCCAGCGTCGGCAAATGCGTGTACGCCAAAGCGCATTCGAGAACACGATAGATGGTCTCGAAGTGATAGTTCGCTTTATCGACATAGACACCGAAGAACTTGGAAAGCTGGGATGTGGCAATGATGATGGCCGCCGCATTGGTGAAGCCCAGAACGACAGGGTGCGACAGGAAGTTGACCACGATCCCCAGCCGTAACAGGCCGAACGAGAACTGGACCAGTCCCACCATGACGGCGAGTAGAATGGCGTACGCACAATACTCGGAGCTGCCCTGGATCGCGAGCGGTTCGAGCGCGGTCGCGGTCATTAGTGAGACCACGGCGACCGGCCCTGTGGCCAGCTGTCGGCTCGACCCGAACAGAGCCGCCACCATTGGGGGCAAGAACGCGGCGTAAAGACCGTAATAGGCTGGAAGGCCCGCCAGCTGCGCATACGCCATGGATTGCGGTACCAAGACCAACGCAACCGTCAGACCGGCGATCAGATCCGAACGCAGAACGGAAACACTGTAGTTATCAAACCAAGCCAAAAAAGGCAAAAGCCGCTTGAGCATGACTCGTGTCCCTTTCCCGTGGTCACACGGGCGACGTCAAATTATAGATGGAATCCCTCATTCGTATGGAAAAGGGGGGAACCTACACCCCAAGTGAAGGCAGATGTGAGGTCAGCGCTCTCCTAAATTCTGGGGCACGGTCTATGGACCGGGATTTCCCTTATTTACCTGCCGTTCTCCCCCAAAACGACCGAGTCCGAAAGACACGTTCACGATGGAAGCCCGACTTTTTCTGCAGGTACCGTACTGCCCTTCTTGGCGTACGTCAAATACGCCTCAAGGATGTGTTGTCGAAAGTGAATAACACCTCCACACCTCATCCCGCACCGTTGCGGAGCCAATCCGCTATCCTAGTGAGGTATCCAGAAGTTCTTCTGCCACTGAAAGGATCCCGCTCATGCCCGAACACCGCCGTACATTCCTGAAACAGTCCGGCCTCGGAACGCTTGCCGTGGCGCTGCCCCACGCCTCGGCCGCCGAGGAGCCGAAACGTGATTCTCCCGGCCAGACCCTCGCCGTTTCGGGGACGTCCGGCGTGGCCCCCAAGGATGCCTATCTTGCGGATCTCGTCGAGATGATGAAGACGCCCTGGCCGAAGAATCGTACGGTCAACATCGTCTTTCACGGCCACAGCGTCCCCGCCGGGTTTTTCAAGACCCCCTTCGTCGACACCTTCAACGCCTATCCGCATCTCGTGCACAAGGGACTCAAGAAGCGCTTTCCGCACGCCGTGATCAATGGCATCGTTACCGCCATCGGAGGCGAAAACTCGGTGCCGGGAGCGGAGCGATTCGAGGCCGAAGTGCTCTGCCATCGGCCCGACCTGCTTACGATTGACTACGCTCTAAACGACCGTGGCCCTGGGCTCGAACGGGCCCGGGCCGCGTGGGGCTCGATGATCGAGCGTGCGGCCGCGCGCGGCATTCGTGTGATTCTTCTCACGCCCACACCGGATGAGGCGCACCGGCCCGACGATCTCGAAGAACCTCTCAATCAACACGCCGAACAGATTCGAAATCTCGCTGCGGAGTATGGTGTCGGGCTGGTCGACAGCCTGGCGGGGTTCGACCGCTACCAGAAACAGGGCCGCGATGTCAAAGATCTCCTGTCGCAGATCAACCACCCTAACCGGAAGGGGCATGACATCGTTACCCGCAGGTTCTTGGACTGGTTTCCGGCCTAGAGCGGCAAGCGGAACAGACGTATCTCGTTGGACCGATTCGGCCGCGCCGTCTCCGCGTACACCCAAATCTCCCCGTCGACGTGCAACCAGTGCGAGTAGCGGAAGGTCGCGAATCGCTCGCTCGGCGTGCTACTGAGCAGGAGGGGCGATTCCGGAGTCAGATCGTGGATGGTGTGGAGATCGAAGGTGAAGCCCAGTCCGGTGGCGATGTTATAGACCGGGTCGTACCACTTCACGTTCGAGCCTTCGTAGATGAAGAGATAGCCCACCCCCACCGGGAGCACGCACGAGGGCCGGACATAGAAATCGTGCCAGCCCGCCAGATCGAGGATCGATTCGTACGGGCTTCCAGCCGGTTCCCAGGTTTCGCCGTCGACGCTCGTGAAATGGTACGTCCGCTCCGTCTCCTGCATGGTGCCGATTGTGTACGCGTGGAACAGCCCCCCGGCTTCGAAGATGACCGGGTCTTTGTACTGGGTGACAATCGCGTCGTGATCGTATGCCTTCGGACGAGGTTGAATGACCGGTTTCGCGCTCTGGGGGACGAACTGTTCGGGGCGATCCACGTCATCGAACTTGATGACACACCACGGACCGTCTTGCCATGTGCCGCACCCGTACAGCTTGAAGCGTCCCGTGCGGGAATCGATCGATAGCGCCGGACGCTCGAATCCTGGGATGGGCACGTCTTCCCGTCTGAGGGTGTGGACTTTTTCAAAATGAATCCCGTCTTCGCTCCGCAGAATGCGCAGTTCGTAGCCGCGTTCTCCACGGGGCCGGTGGGCGCTACGCATTCTGCACGCCAGCCAAAAGACGCCGTCGCCGTCGCGGACCACAGAGGGGGCTCCCGCCCACCATTCGGGCTCGTCGCGATCCGGCTCCAGAATCACATCATGACTCTCGAACCGTTGCGGAATCGTACCGAAGCGGTCCGCGATCTGGGGCAGCGCCCCTTGCCACTGATCTTTCGTCTTTGCGCCGAGCATTGTAGATGCCATCCTGAAAACTGTGATCTGTTGCGAACGACTGTAACCCTCTTCCCCGACGCCGTAAACGACTGCTGTACCAGGGCTTTAGGCGGTGGCGCGAAGAAGCGCTGAGCCATGCCGCCGCCCGCCGGGCGGGACCCTGTTTCCTGGGGAAGCCTCGCGTTAACCTGAATTAGCCTGCGCGGAATGTGTCTAGAGCGTTTGCCAGAATAATCGTTGTCAAACCGCCGTCGAGCGGCCTGCGGATGTCGGGCATTCAGCCTCTCTCCGATGCGACAGTTATTTTGGAAACGACTGTAATCTGTGCGGATGGTGCCCCGTGATAGCAGACTGTAGTCAGGTTCCGCGGAAGTGAGTTCATTCATCAATCGAATTTCATCAGCGAGTCTCACTTGCGCGTACTAGGCCGTTGTGTGGCCGAATGGGGTAGAAAAACACGGCAAACGGTTCGAAATAGGGGGGCCCGGATGGGGATTCCATGCGGTGCCACTTTGGGGTGTGGTTCTTACACCCGCTCGGAGCCCAGCCGGTTGAGTTTGGAAAGTAGGTTTTTCATGGTTAGAAGTAGAAGACGGCGTCAAAGCGACGCCTCCGATGTACGAAAAGCGACAGAAGATTACCGTCGGCCGTTCGATAAACTCGGTCTATCGGAACCGGTACTGGAGAACGTCCGCAAGATGGGTTTCGAGACGGCAACGCCCATTCAGGCGTTGGCCATTCCTCCGGTATTCGAGGGCCGCGACCTAATCGGCCGGGCCCAGACCGGTACCGGGAAGACGCTGGCGTTTGGCATTCCGTTGATCGAGAGATTCCGCCACAAGCCCAACGGTGGATTGCGGGGGCTTGTGCTCGCGCCGACACGCGAACTGGCCATTCAGATCCACGAGGTTTTGGAACGTTTGGCGGAAGGCACCGGGCTTCGGGTTGTACTTGTCTATGGGGGTGCGAGCATCATCGAGCAGGTCGTCAAGATCCGGCGTGGGACCGACATCCTGGTCGCCACACCCGGGCGGCTTCTCGATTTCCAGGGCCGGGGCATGCTCAGGCTCGATGCGACCGAGATTTTCGTACTCGACGAAGCCGACCAGATGTTGGATCTCGGGTTTCTGCCGCAAATCAGAATGTTTTTCCGGTCGTTCTACGAGCATCCGCAGACGTTGCTTTTCTCGGCCACCATGCCCGACCAGATGTGTCAGTTGGCCGCGGCCAACTTGACCGACCCGATACGCCTTGTTGTGGGCAGCTCCAAGTCGAACCCCGTCGATACGGTCGACCAGCGTGTCGTCCATGTCTCCAAACAGGAGAAAATCGGGGCGTTGCAAGAGATCCTCCGCACCGAGGAGGGCACCGTGCTGATTTTTGTGCGGACGAAACGCTCGGCGGCATCGCTGGCCAGTCAGTTGAATCGTGACGGCTACACGACCGCGCCGTTGCATGGCGACATGGAACAGGCGGCGCGCGAGCGTTCGATCGAAGGCTTCCGTTCCGGAAAATACAGAACGATTGTCGCCACCGATGTGGCCGCGCGCGGTCTTGACATCGACGGTATCGCTCACGTGATCAACTACGATCTCGCGCATGGTCCGGACGATCACATTCACCGGATCGGCCGCACCGCCCGGATGGGCGCTACGGGCAAAGCCACCACGCTGGTGCTTCACGAGCAGCGCCGCACGCTCCGCGATTTTCACGCTGTCTTGGGGCGGTCGTAGAGGGACCCGTGATCACCGTTCAGTACTCCAAATCCCGCGTCCCCGAGTGGTCGAGCGTAGCGAGGTTCATTGCTTTCAAGAAAGAAGCACTGCGAGGGGCGTGGGGATTCCGACACACTCCTAGAAAAACGTGTCGCCGGTCTCTCCGAAGGCCGTTCCCTGGGGGCTTATGAAGGGTCTCGCCCTCTGTCGAAGACTCAGGTATCATAATGTTCGGGAAGCCTGACGCTTCATCCACAAAAAACGGGTCAGGCTGCACGGAGATCCAATGAGAACCGCCGACGCGAAAAAACGACTCCTCCTCCTACCTCTGGCCCTGGCTCTTCTCTTCACGGCTCACGATCTCTCGGCGCAGGGCCTCGATCCGATATTCACCGATTTCGATTCTGTCTTGGGAGTGTTCCAACCGGATGTACTGATCGATCCCAATTACGGTTTGTCCCAGGAACTGGCCGAAAGTTTGGTGACCGCCTCGGCCGTGTTGCAGGCGGCGGCTGCGCGTGAGATCGCGAATCTCTCGATATCGGCGGCGGGGACCCAGTACTTTTTTGGCAGGGACCGGATGTTCTATGTCTCCGAGAATTTGGGCACCTATTTCATCGAGCCTCCTTGGACGACTGGCGAGGGGAACGGTTCGCTCGGAATCAACACGGCCCACTTCAACTTCCGTGAGCTGAACGGGCAGGATCTCGAAGACATCTTCGACTTCTATAACGCTGCGGGTGTAAAGAACTGGGAGGGCGATTTCGGCCTCAAGGGACAGCTGACCAGCATCTCTCTAACGTATGGCGTTACCGACAGACTCGATCTCGGCGTCATCTTCCCGTTGGTGCATCTCGAAGGTGACGGGAGCGCGCAGTTGTTGGGGTTCGCTGGCCTCCCACCGCTCGCCGGGTTCCACGAATCGGTCACCGACCTGGCCGATGTTTTCTTACGGGCCAAGTACGAAATCCTCGAGATCGAAGATCTCGACAATCTTCTCAGCTGGACAGCCGGAATCGACCTCAAACTCAACAACGGCAATGAAGATAAACTTCTCGGCACGGGCGATGTCGGGTACCGTTTCCGGACCGCCATGGGAAAGCGATTCGGCCCCATCTATCCGGTGGTCGAGGTCGGCTACAACTTCGCCGGAGTCGATGTACAAGAAGAGGCGACGGTCATGGACATCTCGACGGGACTACCCCAGACTCTCAACACGGGGCTCGAAGACGATGACTTCGACGCGTTCGAACTCCGCTGCGGGGTGCCGCTTACACTGTTGGAAGAGCGCCTGACGATGAGTGTCGAATGGATGCTTTCCGTATCCGATTTCATGACCACAAACGACGTCGGTGTGGCCACACGTTTCAAGATCAACGATCGACTTTTTGTCCAAGGCGGGGTCCGTTTCCCGTTGGACGATAATGGTTTGCGGGCCGACTTTGTTCCGGTCTTTGGGGGCGAGTTTCGGTTTTAGGGAGGCCCGCGCACGGCTGTGCTTCCCGGAGAGAGGCTAAGATGCGTACGCTGCACGAAATCCGGAACGCGGCTCGGAACCCGATCGGCTTGGCGATTGTCGCGGCGATGCTCTTGGCCTGGGGCGTTTCCCCCGTCTGGGGCGCGGAGTGGCAACATTTCGACTACGGGGGCAAGATCAAGTGTATGGACGCCTCCGAGCGCAGTGTCTGGATTGGCGGTGAAGCGGGCGCGTTGCGCTACGACGTCGAGACCGGACGTTTCTTGCGCGTAACCCAGAAGACCAACATGCGGGGCGAGCAGCTGGAACTGGCGGGGAGCATCGTTCGCTCCATCGCCGTCGACTCATGGGGCCGGACCTGGTTCGCCTGCTGGGAAAAGGGTAAGGGCGGGCTGGCCGGGGCGGGCATCACCGTCATGGACCCGCTCGGTTTCACTTCCTTCACGGAAGAAGACGGATTGCCTTCGAACGAGGTCTACACTCTCTGCGCCGATACCCGGGGGCGGATCTGGGCGGGCACCAAAGCGGGCGTGGCGGTTTTCGATGACGGCCGGTGGACGGTCTACACCACCGAGGACGGACTGCAACGCAACGACGCTCTGGAGATATCCATCGATGCGCACGGACGCGTCTGGTGCGGTTTCTGGCGCGGCGTGAATGTGCACGATGACGGGCAGTGGTGGACGTGGCAGCGCAAGCGTGTCGACTATGTGTATCGCATCATCCCCGCCGATGACAACCGCGTCTATTGCGCCACCAAGGGCGGGATGGCCGTCTATGACGGAGAGCGCTGGGAGTTCATCAAGAACCGCGGCGATCTACGCAAACGTCTGATTTCGGACATGGCCGTCGATGGCGAGGGGAGAATCTGGTGTGCATGGGGTGGGTACGACAAGGGGATCGCTCTGTACGGCGACGGGAAATGGTCGCGGTTGACGCGGCGCAGCACCGGTGGCGGATTGGCGGCCAACCGCACGATGGCTGTTGCCGCCGACCGGCACAAGCGAATGTGGGTCGGGGACCGGGATGGCCGCATCTCGGTGATGGTTCCCGATGGCGCTCCCGAGGTGTTCGACGGTGCGCTCGTCAAGACCTCTTGGGTCGAACCCGGCGCGTTTCAGCCGGTCCGGCGCTACGCTTCTAACGAGAGAATACGGCCTGAGGAACCTCGCGTAGGGCGAGCCCTTCGGAGCGCGTTCGCCGGTCTCCCATCCCTGAATTGGACCTCCTCTCCGTGGATGGGAGCACTCCAGTCGCTGAGACTTCGGGACGATGAACTCCTCGCGGTTTCTTCCACGTCCCGCCCGCTCGCCCCCCTCCCCGTGGAGCGGCCGCTGCCGATGGCCGATCTGACCTGGGAAGACGCCGAGATCGTCCGCACGAGTGACGAGCCGATTCTGCTCGCACAGGCGGGAGGCGGCGCACCGGTCACTACTGACTCCGCCGTAGCGCCCACCGGAGTCCAGCTGAAAATCGCCGAACCGAAAACCCTCGGCCAATCGACGGCGGAGGCTCCATTCGAAACCGATCGGCGTACGCTTGAGGTCAGTGGTATGGCCATAGCCGAGGAGGGCGTGAAACTGGCCAAGATCGAAGTGAACGGATTGGAAGCCACGCTGAAAGAGGCTATCCCCTTCCGTGGTTCGCTGATCCACAACTTCGAAGCCAAAGTGTTGCTCACGGGGATCGATGATATTCATCTCGAAGTGTTCGATGACAAGGATCGGTCCCAAGGATTTCGAGATATTCCGATCAAAGTACTCGGACCCGAGGCCGAAGCGAGCCCCCCGGATATCCACTTCATCAAACCCGGGATCCCCCCGGAAGAGGTGAGCGCCGCCCGGGGAGGAGGCTGGCCGATTGAGGTTGTGCTCAAGAGCGCCAACAAAGGGTTGGTGCGGGGGCTGGTGCAGGATGACACCGAAGTCAAAAATGTACTCATGAATAACGAAGAGGTGGAGTGGATCAATGACGCGCGGCCGTCCGAGCTGGAAGAGGCGGGCATGGCCGGAGCCCAGAATGTCAAAGCCTTCGAGAACTCCTTCCGTCTCAACCCGGGGAAGAACGATATCACCATTCAGGCTGTCGACATCTTCGACAACGTGTCCCAAGTCACTCTCGATCTGAATGTCCAGAAGGCCCTCTCAGACTCGATGTTCTATGCCCAGAACCACGCCATGATCGTGGGGATCGACCGCTACAGGTATTGGCCGCAGCTCAAGAATGCCGTCCGCGACGCCAAGGGAATGCGGAACATGCTCGTCGAGAGGTTCAAGTTCCCCGAAGGAAACATCCACGAGCTCTACGATGAAGAGGCCAGCCGCGAAGGGATACTGAAGGCTTTCCGCGCCATTTACAAAGCCCCCAAAAACAGCCGGGTCATCATCTTCTACGCGGGGCACGGGCAGACCACGCCCACCCGAACCGGCACCGACGGCTTTCTCATTCCCCACGACGGAGTCGCGACGACATCTGAGCGGCCGGGGTTGGATGTGCTGGATACGTGGTTGGGCATGGATCGGCTCAGCAAGGAGATCGCCTATTTCGAGGCCAAGCATATTTTGCTGATCATTGACGCCTGCTATTCGGGGCTCATGACCGCCAAGCGTAGCGCCGGGTTCCGCGGCTTCGGTGACGAGAACGCCGGGGCCGCAAACTTCATCCGCATCGCCAACCAGTCTGCGGTCGAAGTGATTACCGCCGGTGCGCAAGACGAAGAGGTCCTGGATGCCGGGCGTCCCGACGGCCACAGCGTCTTTACGGGCATGCTGCTCGACGGGATACGGACTGGCAAGGCCGATATCGTCGCCGACGGCGTGATCACGTCCCGGGAGTTGGGCGCGTATTTGACGGTGGAGGTCCCTCAAGCCACCGGCGGCAGGCAGCACCCCCAATACGCGAAACTGCCAGGGCATGAGGATGAAAAAGGCCTGGTTCTATTCTCGATTTCCGAATCGGGCTAGCGAGCCGAGTCCCTAGTCTTCCGCATCCAGTGCCCGAAGAGCCTGAGAGTTCCTGGTTTCCGTATAGAGCTGTCTCAGCCGGGCGCGGCTGTACGGGTCACCCGGGGCGAGTGCCTTGTAGATTCTCTCGTATTGCCCGATCGCTTCGAGGAAAAGCTGGTTGGCTTCGTATGTTTCGGCCAGAAGTGTCGGGTAGGCCAGGTTATCGTTCTCTTTTTGGATGAGCGGAAGCAGCTCTTTTTCGAGCGTGTTGACCGTCTTCCTCTCTTCCAGACCAAGCAATCCCACGCGGTATTCCTCCACCCGAGGCGCTTGTCCCTCGTTACCGCGGCTCAGGCCGCCTCCCGAAGATGGAGGCTTGGAGATGTAGATATAATACGGCACGCCCAGCTGGATCTCATTTTTCATCCGTTCTTCGGTAAGCGCGAGTTTGGCGTCCGTGGTCCGGGTCTCCCAATAGAAACTCTGTTCGACGCAGACGACTTCGACGCGATACCGCTCATCCCGCCCCAGTGGCTCCAACTCCAATTCGATCGCATCGCCCCGGACCATGCCTCCACCGGGGTAGCGCAGGTAGGGAGGAGGGGAGGCTCTCGTCACCGCTTGTGCGCCGATGTCGCTACGCCCTTTACCGCTCTCGAACATGCCCAAACCGAGACCCGCCAGACGTCTGCCGGTCGAGTCGTCTTTGACTCGCAGCTCACCGTTCGCCGCGAGGGTAATCAAGCGTCTCTTGTATGTGATCAGCACGGCTTTCGAATCGGCGCCGGTCACGACACGGTCGTTCTCACAAACCGTCGTTCCCCGCACCACCGCGACCGCTTTGATCTCACCGTCCCGGAACAGGGCCACCTGCCCGCCGACATGCAGTGCGACGGCGTAGTATCGAGGTTCGATCCTCTTCTCGTTGTCCGCCGCCGTTGCGAGCCGCACCGAAAACAGGGGCAAAGCCGCCATAACAACCGTGAGTCCTATTTGTCGTGAGGTCGGGTATCTCATATCGCCGTTCTCCGTCGCCAATCGTCTAGAGCGCTCCAGTTCATTGATTCTACCACAGGCCGCAGCCGTGCCCACCCCGAAGTTCGGATATCTCGCCTATTCCGATGCGTTCTCCGACCCTTTCTGTGTCTCGCGCGGCCGGACCTTCAGGAGTTCGTAGAGGTGGACTTTTCCTTTCCGGCCCCGGATTTCGCTCTTGCCGACCTTCCGGACCTCCAGGTATTCCGAGCATTCCTTGTACGTGCTTTCGCTGATGAGCAGTTCGGTGGTGAAGGTCTTGTTCAGTCCCTCGATCCGAGAGGCGACGTTGACCGAGTCTCCGATACAGGTATAATCGCTTCGTTGTTCCGCGCCGAGATTCCCGAAGACCGCGTGACCGGTGTGGATTCCGATCCCGATTCGAAATGGAGCCTGTCCTTGGGTCTGCCACGACTGCGAGACGCGCCGTTGGGCTTCCAGCATCTCCACGGCGGTCTTACAGGCCCAGTACGCATGATCTTCGACCGGAAGCGGCGCGCCGAAGATGGCCATCACCGCGTCGCCGCTGAATTTATCGATCATACCGTTGTTTCGAAAAATCACTTCGGTCGCGGCCGAGAAGTACTCGTTGAGAAAACCGATTAGCCGTTCCGGTTCCATCGCTTCCGAGAACGTCGAAAACGACCGGATGTCGGAGAAGAAGATCGTGACCCGCCTGCAGTCGCCGCCGAGCCGGATCCGCTCCGGGTTTTCGAGAAGTTGTTCGACCAGTGCCGCGTCGGTGGCTTTTGAAAAAAGTCGCTTCAGTTTTAGTTTCTCGCGCTCTTCAAAGATGTATCGGTAGGAGAGTGTCGCTGTCACCGCCAGCGAAATGCAGACGGCCGGCGTGACCGTACGAATCACCAGATCGCCGAAGAGCAGGGCCAGCCCACTTCCCACAGTCCAGCCGATCATGCAAGACACGCTGGACAGGATTCCGGTCCGAATCGAGGCGAAGGCGCACAGAGCCGCCACCGCCATGCTCAGAAGAAGCGTTCCATACATCTGCAGACGGTCGTCGGCATGAGTGAGAAATTCACCCGCGAGCAGTGTCTTGACGATGTTGGCCTGAATCTCGACACCCGGGATTGGGGTGTTCTGGAGGGGACTCATGAACTCGTCGTGCAATGTCCTCGAGGTCGCACCTAACAGAACGATGCTGTTCTTGAAACGCCCCAAATCGAACGGTTCCACCATATCCGCCACAAGGTCGCCGCCGAAGTACGCCCCCGAAAACATTTCGTGCAGACCGTCCACGAAGAGATAGAACGGGAAACGCTCCACACGCTCCTCACCAAAGACGATATAGAATGTCTCGTGATGCAAAGGAATCGGTCCATTCCCAGGGTCGGTCTTCTCGACTTGGGATGACTCCGAGCGCGGATTGTTCGAATCGCGGAACAGACGCACGATCTCCGTGGCGAACGTCGGGTACAAGACCGATTCACCTGTGATTCCGTCGTGTTCGAAGAAGGTGTGTGCGTTTCGTACGGTATCGTCTGGGTCTTTCGGCAATCCCACAGCACCTGTATAGGCTGCATCGCGGAGGACTGCGCGCACGTCTTTGCGGTTCTGGCTCACACTGCCGCCGTGGGATACCGTCTCGATTGTGTTGGCCAACACGACTCTCCCGTGATCCCGGCACGCCTTCGCCAATCGAGTCTCGAGTCCATCGGGAGTCTCTTCTTTGTTCAGCAGGTGCGGTTCCGTAAACAGCGTGTCCACGCCGATCACCGCGACGCCCAGCGCGTTGAGCCGGTCGATCGCTTGCGCGAAAAGCGCGGGCGACCACGGCCACCTGGCTAACCGTGGATCGTCGAGTAACTCGAGTGTCGTGAAACTGTCTTCGTCGAATTCGATGATGAAGACTTCGGGGATGCCGCCGTTCGTCTCTCTTTCCGGTGCGGGACGCTCGACCAGCAGTCTGTCGTAGAACCAGGCGTCGAATGCGAACAGGGGTTCGTGTGTGTTCGCCCTCGGGTCGAAGAAGAAATTGATGGCCACGAACGCCATGGCGATGCCGAGACCGGTTCCGATCGAATGCTGAATCTTCTTCGCGCTGAGTTTCACGAGGACTCCGGATCGCCGAGCACACAACGGTAAACGGCATTCTCTTTAAAGATACGGACCAACTCCTTGTCGAGCCGATTGACTTCCACTTCGCTCTCCAAAATCTGCATAGCTCGCTCCACCGGCACGGCTTTCTTGTAGGGGCGGTCGCTGGCGGTCAGCGCGTCGAAAATATCCGAGATGGCCATGATCCTGGCCTGGATCGGCAGA
>CAYTDF010000070.1:0-13369 GCA_964436365.1 uncultured bacterium
ATCCCAGCCTGCTGGATCGGAACACTGAGGCCGTACTGCTCCAGCGTTCTCAGAAACGTCATCTCGACGTAGATGTCGTCTTGATTGAACTGGTTGACCATCTCCGGCTTCCACTCCGGGATCTCGTCTTCAGGGACGATCGTGCCTTGGTGGTGGAATTCCGTCGGTGCACCCCAGCCGACGCCGACCATCTGCCCGATCCACCCGGCCTTCATCTTGTCTACGTATTCCTGAACCGATATCCGACGAACCGACTGATTCTCGGCGGCCGCGTCGCGTACCCCGACGGTGTGAATCAGCAAAACACTCGCTATGCAGATGAGGTATTTGGGCATCGTGAACTCCTCACAAAGAGTGTCGTAAACTCCTTGTGAAGAGTACAGCCGGTTGCTTGCCTCGGCAACGTGCAGCGCTTACCGTTGGCAGCGGTTGCCGATTTGACGGCCGTCAAGCCAAAAGCAACCAGTGGTCCACGCACCGCCGAAACCGACGACGTCACCGCGGGAGACGACTCCATTGGAACTGTCGTACCGGTTGACACCCGTGTTGAACGGGAAGTCGTCCGGCCCGCCTCCGTTGTCGCCGCCATCGGGCCCGACACATTCAATGTAGTAGGCGTGGACTACGGGCAACGAGTGGGTGTAGTTGTCGGAGCCGGAACCCAACTCGTAAAAGGGGACATCTTCGTCGTTGAAGCCCGAGCCGGCGAAACGCGGTCTGTCCTTTGGCTGGATGAACGGGTCGATGAGAATGGTGGACATATACGCGACCGGAGTTGTGAGGCTTTTCCAGCCCTGTTCGTCTTTCTGGTTATCTTCCTGGTCGTAATCGTTCGTATACCGGTTATTGTCGACGCGGTACATCTCTTGGGCATTCCCAAGGGTTTTGAACTCAGCCAGCACGCGAGCGACCTTGGCTCTGATCCGTGCGTTCTGGAAGTTGGGAACGGCAATCGCGGCCAGGATTCCGATAATGGCCACGACGATAAGCAGCTCGATCAATGTGAAGGCTCGTGAACGTACTTTCATGTCTGGGTACTCCTTCCGAAACGCCATTTTCCATCACCCTGTGGTGTCATGCAAGTTGGACGTTAGGTAGACTTTATCAAATGACTTGGGAGATCAGCCGAATCTGTTCGGCCCAGCCGGTTGCTTGCCTCCGCAACGTGTGGCTAATACCGATGGCAGTTGGTGCCGATCTGACGGCCGTCAAGCCAAAAGCAACCCGTGGTCCACGCGCCGCCGAAGTCGACGATGTCACCGCGAGAGATGACTCCGTTGGAGCTATCGTACCGATTGACACGTGTGTTGAACGGGAAATAGTCCGGTCCACCTCCGTCATCGCCGCCATCGGGCCCGACACATTCAATGTAGTAGGTCTGGACCACGGGAAACGAATGCATGTAATTGTCGGAGCCGGAGCCCAACTCGTAGAAGGGGACAACCTCGTCGACGTAGGACGAGCCCGCGAAACGCGGTCGATCCTGCGGCTGGATGAACGGGTCGATGAGAATGGTGGACATATATGCAATCGGAGTTGTGAGGCTTTTCCAGGCTTGCTCGTCTCTCTGGTTATCTTCTTGGTCGTAATCGTCCGTATACCGGTTATTGTCGATGCGGTACATCTCGAGAGCGGTCCCAAGGGTCTTGAAGTCAGCGAGCACGCGCGCAACTTTGGCCCGTAACCGTGCGTTCTGGAAGTTGGGAACGGCAATCGCAGCCAGGATTCCGATAATGGCGACGACGATAAGCAGTTCGATCAACGTGAAGGCTCTTGAACGTAGTTTCATGGCGGGGTACTCCTTCTGAAGACACTATTTTCCATCACCCTGCATTGTCATGCAAGTTGAGCGCAACGGTGCGGAACAGATGTCACTTGGGAGGGCAGCCGGAAGTGTCCGGATGTTGGACAGGTGACGATCATCATTCTAGACTCGGTACAGAAGTAGCATCGACTGGCCGGAACCCGGTCCGCGAACCGTGAGTTTTAAGGAGTCTACGATGAGCGAGACGTCACGACGTTCTTTTTTGAAGTCCGCAGGAGCCGGAGCCGCCGCCACTTCTGTCGTGCTTTCGACATCCCGGAGTGGGTGGTCCGCGCCCAACGAGCGTGTCCGGCATGCGGTGATCGGTGTTGGCAGCCAAGGGGGGACACACTGCAAGAACTTCTCTCGCCTGGAAGATGAATGCGAGGTTGTGGCGGTCTGCGATGTCGACCCGGAACGCCTGGCGGAGGCGCGCGAGGATCTGCCGAACTCGGAACGCGTGCAAGCCCACGATGACTTCCGCCGACTTCTCGAAGACGAGAGCATCGATTCCGTCAGCGTGACCACGCCGGACCACTGGCATACGCCCGTAGCTCTCGCCGCGCTGGCCGCCGGAAAACACGTGTATGTCGAGAAGCCCTGTTGTCACAACATTCGTGAAGGCCAACTTCTGGTCGAGGCCGCGGCACAGACTGGGAAATGCGTTCAACACGGGACCCAAAGCCGGAGTGGGAAGGGTATCCAGGACGCGATGCAATTCATACGTGAGGGAGGGATTGGCGAAGTGCGTATGGCGAAAGCCATCAACCATCAACTCCGTAAACCGGTGGGACGAGCGCCGGAGACCGATCCACCGCCCGGCGTCAACTACGATATGTGGCTCGGCCCGGCTCCGAAACATGCGTACACGAAGAATCGCTGGCATTACAACTGGCATTGGTTCTGGGATTACGGCACCGGCGACACCGGCAACGACGGAATTCATCAAATCGACGTGGGCCGTTGGGGGCTGGGTGTTGATTTCCCGACAGCGGTTTCCGTTTCCGGCGGGCAGCTCTTCTACGATGACGATCACGAGACTCCGGATACGCAAATGATAACGTATGAATATGCGGATTGCTATCTCGTATTCGAAATGCGGCTCTGGACGGATTACAAGATGGAGGGACACGACAACGGAACCGTCTTTTACGGGGACAAAGGGAAACTGGAGGTCGGTCGGCAAGGGTGCCACGTGACGCTCATCGATCAGGAAAAGAAGAAGATCGGTGGGGGTTCGGACCTTGGGGCCAACATTCGGAACTTCTTGGGCTGCATCAAGGATAATGCCCCGTCGAAGCTCAACGCTCCGGCCACCGAAGCCTTCGCCTCGGCCACGCTCTGCCATCTGGCCAATATCGGTACGCGCGTCGGCCGGAAGCTGTTCTATGACAGCAATCGACACCGGTTCATCGGAGACCGGGATACGGACCGGCTACTGACCCGTAACTACCGGAAAGGGTACGAACTGACCAAGGTTGTCTGAGTCCGGTTGCGAGTTTAGACGCGTATCGACTAGGCGACGAGCCGTTCGACAAACTCCCTGGCGATCTTGGCTTCCCGGGCGATTTCGGCCAATGTTCCTTGCTTGACCGTTTCGATCACCAGCGAGCCGCCGATGAAACCGCCGCGCCGAAGCCCGTCGAATACGGCTGGGAAATCGACCATACCTGTGCCCGGTGTGACCATGACATTCTTGGGATGCAGGTAATCCTTGATGCAGACGCCGGTGACGAGGCCGTCGACCGTTTTGGCATCGTCGACGGGATTCACGGTTCCATCTGTGTAGTAATAAACATTCCCGGCGTCGTACCAGAGTGTGAAATTCTTGTGGCCGACCGTCTCGATGGCTTTGCGACACTGGGGTCCGGTCATGTTCAATCCACCGTGGGGTTTGAGGGTAATTCCCACATTTCTCTCTGCGGCATAGTCACAGCACTCGGCGATGGCTTTGTAGTACGGAGCGTAGGCCTCAGGCTTGCTTATCCCCGCGAAGAGCACGGTCTCCCCCTTGGCCGCCGCGCAGTTGTCGATCAGGCTTCTAAGCCCGTCGATGGCCGCTTGTAGGGATTCTTGGATCGGGATCCCCCCGCCGTACACGGACAGAATGTGCAGCCCCCGTTGCCGTGTCTCCTCGCCGATTCTCGCGGATTCCTCAACGGAGGTTTTGGGTGAAATGACGAGCCGCGACTCGGATTTGGTGGTCATCAATCCCGCGTACTTGAATCCGGCTTTCGCGATGGCATCCAATGCGACCCGGTAGTCGTGTTGGTCCCAAGGGCGCGTATAGCAGCCAATCCGCCATGTTTCGCATCTTGCTTTCTTGCATCGTTTTCCCGATGCACACGCGATTGTGCTCCCGGCAAGAAGACCCGCTGTGGTGGTCTTCAACGTCTGCTTCAAGAAACTCCGCCTTGTAACTTCTGTGGGTATGGACATGATCGATTGGCTCCAATAGGAATGATTCAAGATTCGCTGAGAGTATGATAGCCCTGCCGCGGGGGGGATAGAACGGGGTCGTGTTTAGGGGGTACTTTTCAGCCGGATACGTCGATTCAGCGTGGGGGAAGGAATGACTTGAGCGGACCGGTGCGGCCAATGGACGGTGATATCGTCAAGGCGATCGGTCTGGCCGAACCCAAAGTGGAGCGTTTGCGAGTTCTGCGACAGATAACCGGAGCCACCGTCGACGATGCGGGTCCAGCGTCTTGAGCCGCTCCGCGCAACCACCCGCAGACCAAAGGTTTGTGCGGAAAGGCCCTCTAGCACCAGTTGGAGCCAGTTGCCCCTTGGGGATTGGTTCTCAAGCAAGAGAGGGGAGGCATCCATGCAGTTGACGACGATGTCCATGTCACCGTCGCTGTCGTAGTCGAGTAGTGCCGACCCTCGGCCGGAGCGTTTCATGACCTCGGGTGGAACCGCGAACTCCGAGATATCCTCGAATCGCTCCCCGGTGTGGCGGTAGACAGAGACGCCTTGGGCGTATCCACGTTCTCTGTCGAGCCGATCGACTTGCGGGTAGACGTGACCGTTGGCGGTATAGAGATCGAGGAACCCGTCCGCATCAAAATCACAAAACCCACTGCCCCACGTCACCCGCGAACGTGTCACCCGCAGAAGCCTCATGACCGCAGTGTGGTCTGAAAGAAGACCGTCGCCCTGATTGCGATAGAGGATATCCGTCTCATCTTCATAGGAGGTGATGTAAAGGTCGAGCCGTCCATCGTTGTCGAAATCTCCGGTGCTGACGCCCATGCTGGCACCGCCGTAGCCTCCATCCGAGAACCCCGCGCCGGATAGGAAACTGAGGTCTTCAAATGTCCCGTCGCCCCGGCCCCGGAGAACGTAGTTGTAGGTCGAGTCGTTGGTGACGTATAGATCGAGGTGGCCATCGTTTTCGATGTCGAAAAAAACTGTCCCCATGGCGCGGCTCTGGGAAACGTTGATCTGCGCCCGGCCCGAAACATCCGTAAATCGTCCGGCTCCATCGTTGGTGTAGAGAATGTCTCGCTGGTGCTTGAATGCCATCGGCCCCATCAGAACTTCTTGGCCGTGATAGAGCGCGCGAAGGTTCCCGTGTTCGACGGGGTCGAAGTCGACGTAGTTTCCCAGGTAAAGATCGAGGTCACCGTCACGATCCACATCCGCGAATGCCGCCGAAGCCGCGTAGCGGTCGTCACCCAGTCCAGATTCCTGGGTGGCGTCGGTGAAGGTTCCATCGCGGTTGTTTCGGTAGAGCGCGTTCGGCCCGACATTTCCGACAAAGAGGTCCAGCCACCCGTCATTGTCGACATCGCCGAAGAGCGCGCACATGCCGAATCCGAGGTCACCGACTCCGGCATTCTCCGTCACATCGACAAAGCCGTCGCCGTCGTTTCGAAACAGTGCGTTGCGCCAGCGCGGGTCGGCGCGTTGCAGATCCGGCCGACCGTTCACGAGATAGATGTCGTCATCGTTGTCGTAGTCCCCCACACAAACACCCGAGCCCATGGCGTCCACAATCCATCGTTTTTCGCGCGATCCGAGACAGTGGCGAAAGAGACCGAGACCGCTGGCATCGGTTCGATTCACAAAACGTAGAGGGCTGGAGGAAGCCGGGGGTGTTGCGACTTCGCGTGGTGTCGCAGTGGGCGTCTGAGCGATCGCGGCGAACAGAAGAAGGTAAAAGAGCGTACGGTGGGGAAGGAGACCTGCGAGCCCCGTGCGCGGTCTTGCATAAAAAGAAGGGGAGGGCGGGCGATTTTCAAAGCGCCGCACCCTCCCCGTATGCACTCTTTCGACTCGTGAAATCAACTTGTGGACCCAACCTCGTCCCAGGTGATCATGCCCGGTCCGTAGTTGTTTTGGTCGCGCCGATACATGGCTTTTTCCGCCATCAAGGTCATTAACGACGAGACGCGGCCGGTCTCGTGATTGCCTGTGGGGGTCTTGCCCGTGCGGCAGCAGTCCGCGAATTCGAGTAACTCGTTACGCACGGAAGAGTCGCCCCAACCGGGCTTTTCGTCGGAGACGGCGCGTTTTTCCCCACCGCGCGGGTAGATGAACCCGTTCAAGAGGTCCAAGTCGCCGCCTTTGCCCATCACCCAAGATTTCTCGCCCTGGAAATCTGGGGCGACGAGTCCGTGCAGGTGGGTGTACGAGAAGATTGCACCGTTGGGGAACCACCACGAAACCGAACTCAAGTTCTCCGCTTGATGCCTGGCTATCTTCTCATAGTCGACGCTGATCGCGCCAACGGCCAAACACTGCGTAGGGGCAACGTTGCCCATGGCCCAACTCATCAGGTCCATGTGATGGCAGGCCTGCTCGTGGAGCTTCCCACCGGAGACATCCACATTGCCGACCCAACCGCCGCCGCGGCCGCTTCCACCCCAGTGCCATTGGCCCTGCATGAAGTTGACTTCGCCGATCGCTCCACCGTGGATCAGTTCGATTCCCGCACGCATGCCCACATCGGCGCGCCGTTGGAAGCCAATCTGATAGATGCCCTTGGCTTTGCGGGCGGCAAGCGTGATGGCGTCGACCATCTCGATCGTGGCATCCATCGGTTTTTCGCTGAAACAGTGCAGCCCCGCTTCGAGCACCGGAATGACAACCTCGCCGTGATTGGCGACCTCGGTAGCCACAACCACGCCGTCGAGCTTCTCTTTGGCCAGCATCTTCCGAAAATCGGTGTAGACGTTGATATCTTTATCTCTTTCGTCCTTGACGACGGCTGCGGCTTTCTCCGCTTTTCCAACGATCAGATCGCAGGCCGCGACAACCTCGACATGCTCGATGGTCATCGCGCGTCTCAACAGGTAGGAGCCACGTCCGCCCAGCCCGATCCAGGCCAGTGTCACTTTGTCGTTCGCGCCACGCGCGTTACGCGGGAGTCCGATACCGACCGCGGCCGCGCCCGCCACTGTGGATTGCATGAAGTTGCGACGAGAAAAATCTTTCTCAACCATTGTTACTATCCCTTCTTATGAGAGTTGTTTCTGTTGTCATCAGGACTCGGGTATTTGCGGGAATGGAGTCCTTCTACAAATTCTTGTCCGTCAGCACCGGAGTATAGCTCCATTCGAGATTTCAGGACACGCCGCACTCTTTCCACTCTGGCTGGATTCCCAGGGAGCGGCACTGGTGTCTAGCGAAAATGTCAGTGCGTGCGGGCGTGGACTCCGCCCCGGAGTCTATTGGATGTTCTCCACTCTTCTGTCACTCGTTGTCGATCTTCTTCTCGTCAGGAATACGGCTACCACGTTTGGTGCCACTGACTCATGAGGATCAGCAAATCCTCTTCGTTCACAACCCGGTCGCCGTTGAGATCGGCTGAGAGGGGTTGAGGCGTGACGCTTGTCTCGAATGTGAAGGTGAGGTTCAGTGTCTCGTCCACCTGGGGTGTGACGCTTTGCGCGGTAGGCGCGGTGAGGTGGGGCGGTATGGTGTTTGCATCGATTGAGACGTTCAGCGGAATGGCCGGAACGGGGACGGTGGCGTTGCCCGATGTGTCGGTCCAAACGCCAGCGATCGCCTCGTCACGCGTTTGGTCGACAACGCTCAGGTACGTGTTCACGGGCTGGCCCGTGCCGTCGAGTGCGGATATCTGCAAGACGGCCTCGTAGATATACAAAACCATGTCGACCGAACCCTGGCCGCTGTCGCTGAGAGTGAAGGGTTGGCTCGGGGAGGTGAAACCGTTGGGGGCGACAGACTCCGAGACAAAACGTACGCCCGCCTCGTAGTTCCCGGCGCTGAGAGGAACGGTGACGCGCCCTTGCTCGTCTGTATTCCCTCCGCCTGAGGACGTGCGTGTCTCTCCCTCGACGAGGTTGACGAACAGGTTGATGCCTGAAAGGGGATCTCCAGCCGGATCTCGCAGAGTCAGGGTGACACCTGCGGAGGCCTCTTGAAGTGCAAGGGTTACCGTCTCGGTTTCACCCTCCGTCAGCGTGAATGTCGTCGTGGGAGGCATGACATAGCCTTGCTCTTGAAGGAAATCCTGCTCGACTTCGACGACGTATGTCCCGGGTTCCAACGGTATTCTTGCGTTGCCATTATCGTCTGTCTCTTGGTAGAGGAGAAACTGGTGCGTGTCGGCCGTGAAGATCATGACGCCGACCTCTTCGGCCGGGTTGCCGGATTCCGAGCCCAGTCGAACTTGGACGGTGACGAAAGCCGATGCTAGCGTGATCGTGAAGTCGATATCTCCGACGGTCTCGCCTTCTGTGACGGAGACCTGGCGCGAACTGGGAGCGTGGGTTGTGAACTCGTAGAGACCCAACACATCGCTCGCGGGGGAGACCGACCAATTGCCTTCGATGACCCCGACAGTGTAGTCGCCATCGGAATCGGTGTAGACGTCTTTGATTTCAAGATTCCGATTATAGTCGTCGACGATTATCTCCAAACCGAGATGCATCTCCGATCCGGCTTCTTCATTGTTCACGCTTCCTGCGATCACACCTTGAATCGCCTCCGCGTTGACGATCACTCCAGTGACATCGCTGTCGTCGACGGTTCTCTCGTCCGTCGGTACGACCAGGCCTCGTGCGTTCAAATTCTCAAAGAAAATTTCGACGTCCCCGTTGCGTGTGGGGAGTGTGAAATTCCCGTTCGCATCGGTCCACGCCAGCGAAAGAAACTCGCCTTCGTCGCTCTCGCTTTCCGCGAGCAAGAAGAGCGCCGGGACGCCCGTCGTCTCCTGGCCATCCGTAATCTGAACTTGTCCGCCAAGCGAGTAGGGTGCGGTGAAGAGCTGTAACGATTCCGTCAATGTGACAGTCTGGCCGTTTTGTACATTGACCTCTGCGACGCTGCCGCCATCGAAATCCGTTATGAAACCAGTTGCAATGGCGGCCACGGCGAGCTCCCCCTCGATGGGAAACGCAATCTCGAAGGTGCCCGTGTCGTCGGTGAAGGCACCGTACTTGAGTTCGAAGTCACCTTGCTCGTAGAGAACCTCGATGAGAGCCGGTTGTCCCACGCCCTCAAGAACGACGTTGCCCGCGATGGTTTGCTCCCATCCCGCGGGCGTGGCGATCGTGAACGGGGTTGTCGATTGGCCTTGCCCATCATCCACGACAACCAAGTACTGCCCGACTATGTGCGGCGCGCCATAGAACGGAACGGTGACCTGAATCCGGCCGTTCTGTGCCCCGTCGCGATCCAACACCATACCGGAGTGATGGACGGAAGGCAGAGGAGCGTCTTCAAGAACATAGGCATGGATTACGGCGTCGATCTCATCCAGCGATCCGTTTCCCGCGAAGTCAGCGACGAAGCTCACCGTTACATCTTGGCCGGTTGCCACATTAGCCGTGACTGTCACGACGCTGCGGGCGTCGGCTGCAATCGTCGACGGGCTTACTTGGACGGCACTCGCTGCCCAGGGTTGTGTGTCGTTTGAAAGTAAGACGACAGTCAAGATTCCGACAGCGGAGATTGTGTGTGCAACCATGGAATTGGCGATCATTTCGCTCCTCGGCATTTTACGGTCTACCAGGTTCGCTTTCCTAGCTGCTATGATAACAGGATTCAAGCGGCTGTGTCAAACAACCTTGATCGGCGCGCGCGATCAACTCGAACGTATGGAGATTGCGAATGAAGCACGGGGCGACACGGCGTGATTTTGTGAAAGCGGCCGGTCTCGCGGTCGCGGGAGAGTGTATGCTGCGACAGACGGCGAGTGCCAATGGGCAGGAGGCTTCGGTGACAGGACGACAATCTTCAGCCAACCGGGTCTCTCCCCGGCTCGGTCTGGGCGACGAGCGCGGTCAGGTAATCGTGGGCGAACTCCAGCGGCGCGCGAAGCGTTTCCAATCCGAGACGCGCCTGATTGTGGATTACTATCGCATACGACGCAAAGTCGCATACCCGTTGCCGGTGACGAGCACTTCGATTCCTGAGTTCCCGGTGCCGAATATCCCCGTCTATCCATGGGCGACATGGATGGTGTGGGAACTGGAGGAGAGGGTCAATAGTCTGGGCTGGGTGCGGGAACTGTTGGACGACGAGAGTGTGGCCGAGACCGTGCTGGACGATCTCCGGGCACTTGCGCAATGGCCGTCTTACCGTCAGTACAACGCGCCCGACCTCTGCTTGGGGCACTGCGCGCGAATCCTCTGGCGTGCGCATCGGAACTGGTCTTGGATCGGCGATGACGTCAAAGCGAAGATCGAAAGCGCCTGCGCGCGAATTGTGGACGACGTAATGCCGTTGTTCGAAAAGGAGTACGGTGCGTATCCGACGGCGGCGTCTGTGCTTAAGTCGGCCAAACCGCACCACGTTGTGCGCAACATTCCGGTGATTGGAACGATCGGTTTGGCGCTGGCGGCAAACGCAATCGGGCACGCTTCCAGCGACATGCTGAACGAGCATGTCACCGCCTTGCTCAAGGCGACTTGGGCATTGCGGAAGGATGGGGTTACGGAAGGCGTGGCCTATAATGGCTACGTTCTGGATTTCGCGGCGGATTGGCTTGAAGTCTTGCCGGAGCGAGAACGCAAGGCTCTGCTCGAGTTTCCGCACGTGGACGAGTTTCTAGAGGAGTCCACTATGCTGGGTGCGCCCGGCGAGGCCGCACGCGTGGCCGAACATTCCGATGTGGAGCCGAAAGAGATGCCGTTTCATCTCTCTGCCCAGGCGAAGCTGCAAGCGCTGAAACCGGACGCCGTGCGGAATTGGCATTTCTCGCGTTGCCGGATCGACTGGTTGCGGAGCGAGTGTCTGGCTTTCCTGCACCGGGGGCTGCGCGATACAACCGTCAAAGAACCGCCCGCCGGAGCGCTCAATGCGCATTACGCGGCGGTCTTGAGGACGGGGTGGGAATCCGACGATCTGGCGGCGGTGATCTCGACATCCCGGAGCCCCATGTCCCACATTCAGCGCGACGGCGGTTCCCTCGTTTTGGGGACGGGGGGAGAGTGGTTGATCTCGGATCCCGGCTACCAACAATATATGAAGGATGTGGAACGTGAGTTCACGCTCGGTCCTGCCGCGCACAACGCCCCGGTTATCAACGGCAAGGCTCAAGTGAAGAAGTCGACACGCGTGGTGGAGCTCGAGCCGCAGGGTGACGGTCTCTTACGAAGTGTCGTGGACATCACCGGAAACTATGACGCGCAACTAGCGCTCGACTCGGTCGTCCGCACGACATGCTTGATCGGAAAGAAGGGCCTGGTTGTCGCGGACAGGATTGAAGGTAAGGATGTGGAGACGATCGCGTATCATTGGCACGGTCATCCAGACGCCGCGTGGTGGACCGAGGGCGGGTGGGCGATGCTGAAGCTGGATGCGGCCACGCTCCGGTTCGGTTCGCCGCAAACGCGTATAGCCACGGCGGATATCGACCGATTGCCCGGCTCGCGCGGTCAGCTCACGGCCTCCGTCGAGTTCGAGGCAAATCCAGGTGTGATCTGGTGGGTGTTTGCCCTCAGTGAGACGGTGCCGGAGATGACGATTTCCAGCGATGGGAAAGAACTTACCGTGTGGGAGAAGAGAATTTCAGCGGCGGAAGTCTGAACCGCTGAGCGGAGATGTCGTATCGACAATCAAGACGATTTCCACGTACGAACCATTGGCTCCACGGAGCGAGAGAGTGAGATAAAATAATGACACTGACTTCTACATTGCTGACCATCGCGATTCTGACAGCGCCCGGCTTGGATCGGGCGTTGCATACGCCGGAGGAAGTGCAGAACGCACAGAATGCGGTCGAACGAAGCGAACAGGCGAAGAAGGTCCTGGACTCGCTGATCAAGCGTGTCGAGCCCTTCATGCAGCGTTCGCCGCAAGAGATTTGGGACATCATGCCGCCACCCGAGGTTCCGCGCGCGTTCAATGCGTCCTTTGAAGGCTGCCCGTGTCATGGCCGCGATCTCTTCAAAGGCGGGAATTACGCCTGGAAGATGGACCCTTGGAACGAGCCGTGGAAACTGATCTGCCCGATCGGAGGCGCACGGTACCCCAGCAACGATTTTGGGGCTTTCCTGGCCAGCGGAATGAAGGACCGTTCGCTGCTGACCGGTGAGTGGGCCGACGACGGGTGGGGCGTGCAGGTTCCCGATGAACCGAAGAAACGCTGGTTTATCGCCTATTACTGCCACTGGTATTGGATGAATTACCTTATCCCGGCGACGCTGGACCTCTCGAGAATCTATCTGCTGACCGGGGACCCGGAATACGGTCTGCGTGCGGCGGTTATGCTCGACCGCATCGCGGATTTCTATCCTGATATGGATTACAACCGGCAGTGCCGCTACGCACAAGAGTTCTATCCTTCGTACACAGGGAAGATCACCAACAGGATTTGGGAATGCAAACTCGCGACGCGTTTGTGCAAGGCGTACGATAACATCCGTCCTGGGTTGGGCGAACTGGAATATACAGTGACCGGTGCGTTGGATCCAGTTGGCGCGCCCGGCACAGTGACCACCCGCCATCGCACGGGAGAGGCCATTCATGAAGCGATACGAGAGCGCATCGTGCGGTACGTTCTGAAAGGCATTTTCGAGAAGCACGACGTCGGTATCCAGGACATCCGCGGTAACTTCGGTATGCACCAAGAGACCGCGATGACGGCCGCGCTGGTTCTGGGAGAAGAAAAGGAACGTAAGTACGTCATCGACTACCTGATGGGGAACAACGAAGAACAGGATCGGATGGATAGTATCACTTCATGTATCGATAACATGATCTTCCGGGACGGCATCGGCTATGAAACGGCTCCCAGCTATTCGCATATCTGGACGGACCGGATTCTAAATCTGTCGCAACCTCTGTATCGCTTGGGAATCGATCTCTATAAGGATCCTCGCATCGCCCGTCTTTTTAGCATGCCGACCCGCTTGTCGATTGCGGACGCTCAGTTTAGTCCCACGATAGGCGACGCCTACAACGCGGTAACCGGTGTGACGCGCTTGACCCCGGAACACGCCTACCTCGGCTATCGCGTCTATAAGGAGCCGATGTTCGCTTGGCTTCTAGCAGATAGCGACAAAGTCGGAGAAGGCTGGCCGGATTCCTACGAACGGTTGTTTGTATCTCCGCCCGATAAAGAGAAGACGCTAGGCGATGCGAAGA
>CAYTDF010000071.1:0-2483 GCA_964436365.1 uncultured bacterium
GATCATCTTCCGCAACGACCGGAGGTCCTCATCCGTCAGTTTCTTATCTTCCAGTAGGTGTTGGAACAACAGCAACGGGTCCCCGCCAAAGATACGCTTGGTGAATTGCTGAAGAGATCGCGCCCCTTCCCGCTCCCGGCTCCGCCTCGCCTTATAGACATTCATCCGGCCTTCCGAACGATGCTGCAGCCACCCAGCCTTCTCCAGCTGTTGCAGCGTTGACAGCACGGTCGTGTACGCCAAGTCAGGGTTCAGTCGATCGCGCACATCGTGAACCGTGACTTCGCCCAGTTCCCAGATGATATCCATCACCGTTTTCTGTTGTTCACCGAGTTCGTCGATGGGCTTCAACGTCATTGCTTGCCTCCTAAGAGACCGGCCCGAACCACCAGTCTCTGTGGTACTAGCAATAATAGTACTTCAAGAACTAGTGCTTGTCAAGCCCCTTGCGCAACTTCTTTTTATCGCTTCCACTCCCGTGTTCCTGAGTGCCCGAACGCAGTGAGGGTGTATCGAAGGGCGCGGGAGTCGAAACTTCTCGGTCTCTTTCGCCGAAATCTGCAGATGTACAAAATGAAGACGGCTGGGAGAGCGTAGCCCTCACCCCAGCCGCTGGAAAAACACGGTTTATGACTCTCAGAAAGCCACCCGCTCACTATTACATCATGCCGACTTCTTTGGCGTAGGCGAAAACATCGCCCGCGCGCAGAATCCCTTCGACATCGCCGAGGGAGGAAAGCTCGTGCGTCGTACCCTGGGTCTTGTTGGTAAGCGTACCCTTGGAGACATCGATCTCCAGTTCGTCGCCGGTCTTGATCGTGTCGTTCAGTTTGACTGGCGTTTCGAATGGCGGAAGGTACCCACCGTTCACGCAGTTCCGAAAGAAAATCCGCGCGTACGACTGCGCTACAACCGCTTCCGCACCGGCTTCCGCCAGCGCGATCGGCGCGTGCTCGCGCGAAGAACCGCAGCCGAAGTTCTTGCCGCCGATCACGATCGTGTAATCGGAGCTGTACTCGCCCTCGCGCACGAAGGGGATGTTCCCGTCGGGCAGACCCGAGACCGCGGGCGGCACGCTGGTGAGGCAGAACTTCCCGTAATTCTTACGTTCTTCCGGATCGTCCACCCGGTACACGAGGTACTCGGCGGGGATAATCTGATCGGTATCGATATCGTCACCCAAGACGAAGGCTTTTCCGGTAATGATATTCTTCATCTGTCCGTCTCCCTCTTAGCGCAAGAATTCGCGCGGGTCGGTGATGCGTCCGGTGAGCGCGGAGGCCGCCACGGTATACGGTGAAGCCAGGAAGACAGCGCTCTGTTTCGAGCCCATCCGTCCGGGGAAGTTGCGATTGGTGGTCGAAATGCACTGCTCCGCGCCGGGAAGCCGTCCAAACGTGTCGGCGGGACCACCGAGGCACGCCGCGCACGAAGCCGGGCCGATCTTCGCCCCCGCGTTCTGGAAAATACTACGCAGGCTCTTGCCGTTCACCGTCTCCGTATCCAGCGCTTGGTCGACCAACGTTGTCGCGGGCACGATGATCGTATTCGTTTTCACTTCCCGACCGTCCATGATCTGTGCCGCCGCGCGGAAATCGGTGATCTTGCCACCGGTACACGAACCGATATACGCCTGATCGACACGTTCGTCTTTCAGTTCCGTCACCGTGGCTCGATTGTCCGGCGAGTGCGGTTTGGCCACTGTCGGCTGAATCTCGGCCAGGTCGAACTCATGCACGGAATAGAACTCCGCGTCGGAATCGTTCTGCATGGCTTCGAACGATTTATCCGTCCGGCTTTTGACGAAATCGAGCGTCACCTGATCCGGCGCGATCATGCCGTTCTTGCCGCCCGACTCGATCACCATATTACAGAGCGTCATCCGCTCCTCGATATTGAGTCCGTAAACGCCTTCTCCGGCAAACTCCATCGCCCGATAGGTCGCGCCGTCCACACCGATCTCGCCGATGGTATGTAGAATCAGGTCTTTCGCCATCAGGTACGATGACATTTCTCCGTGGAAGACGAACTTCATCGTCGGCGGAACTTTCACCCACAGTTTCCCCGCCCCCATGACGAAGCCCGCATCGGTATTGCCGATTCCGGTGGCAAACTGGCCGAACGCGCCCGCCGTACAGGTATGCGAGTCGGTACCGAACAGCACCTCGCCCGGTCGTGTGTGACCCTCTTCAGGCAGCGCGACGTGGCAGACGCCCTTATACCGGTCACTGCCGACATCGTAATAATACGGAAGGTTCTGCTCTTTCGCGAACTCCCGCAGAAGCTCGATATTCCGCCGAGCGTGTTTATCTTCGGTGTAAATATAATGATCGGGAATGATCACGATCTTCTCCGGGTCGAAGACTTTCGCGTCTTCGCCGAAGTTCTTCTTAAAAACCGAGATGGTCCCCGGGCCGCAAACGTCGTGGGTCATCAAGACATCGACATTGCGTCATCACAGAATCCGCATTGCATCATCGACA
>CAYTDF010000071.1:2493-13345 GCA_964436365.1 uncultured bacterium
CTGCACAGACTCCCGGCCCGCTTTCTTGGCCAGGATCTTTTCGGTGATGGTCATACCCATGGTGTCAGCCTCCAGACAGTGCCCTCCAAAAGAGCACCGCGATAGCCTGTCATTATATCACGGAAGGTGCAGAAGGCAATGCAAAGCCACTCTTCTCATTTCTCGATAACGCTCGTGGCATTGCCAATGGCTTCTAGGGCAGCGTTGTCCATCCGCTTCAAATCCCCATCGTGCAGAGTGAAGTAGATGGAATCGGGAGGAAGTTTCATCTCGACTTCAACCATGCCAGGATCCTCGATCGGCATCATAACCGCCTGGTCCGGGTTGAGTTCGGGGAAAGGCTTCACAAACCCTCCGTGCTCAACCGTCCCCATGAGCCGCCCCGCGTCAAGCCGTCGCCACGCGACCCGGCACCGGCGCGGATCTGTAATCTCGGTATAAACGACATGAACGAGATCGCCCTGCCGGGCGGAACGCTCCCAGAAACGCACCGCCACACTTGAAAAACAGAGTAGAGGAATACCGTATTCCTGAGACGAATAAGGCGTTCCCATTAGCACGATCTTCGTCCCCGGTTGCGTCGCGTCAAAAGCCTCCACGATCCGGTCCGCGCAGTTCTTCACCAAGCGCCCCGCACCGCCCCAGGCCATCGCCTGATCGTGCAATGAAAAAGACGAAGCACACAGAAAGAGCGCAATTCCCAGCCCAGCGATCCACCGTCTCCAACCGTTCCAATCGACAAACGCCAGAGAGCCCGTAACCCACGCCATGCCCATGGAGGCCAGGTACATATGACGGTCGCCTGCGGTGCTCTGCATCCCTCCACCGATGCTTACCGCCGGAACATACAGCAACAGCTAAACCGCCAATCCCAGCAGGGTCAACCGCATCTTGATTGACTTCACGCACTTCAGAAGAAGCCAAAGCAGGAGACACGTGACGCCTCCCAAGAACAGGTAGATACCCACAGGCGTCTTCTCGATATGCAGCAACCAGAAGAGGTCCCAAAAATTCACCGGTATCACGACCGTCAAGGTGAGGAGTACTTTGAACAGTCCGATGGCAACCGTCTCCAACCGCGGTGCCCCACCGACATAGTCCGAATGGCCCAGAAACTGCCCCAGCAAATACGCGCGAATCAGAAAGAATGCACACATCGCCAAGACGTAAGGTATGCAGCGGCGAACCACTCGCCAAGCGGCCAGTCGTTTCGTTTCGCCCGAGACACCTCCGAAGAGGGCTTCCAGAAAGAAAAAGAACGCAGGACCGGCCAACGCGGTCTCTTTGCTACACTAGGCGAAACCATACGCGGCAACCGCTCCCACGCGAAATCCCAGGGCTCGAGCGCGTGTTGCCCTCCAAGCCAGAGCGTGCAAGACCCCTCCACCCAAAATCCCCAGCGTGCAAAAGATATCCGGCCGCGAACAGAGCGGCGCGACCGCCTCGCAGTGACGGGGATGAAACAAGAAAACCATCCCCGCCAACAGACCCGCCCACCGCCATGCGCGTTCCGGGCGCAGCTGCCATACCAACATCACCACCAACCAGCTGACAAACGCGTGGGTCAATACGTTTGTCGCATGGCTGCCTGGAGTCCACATCTCCCACAGGAGGTATTCCAATCGAAACGAAAGTGCTACGGCGGGTCGATAGAAACGAGTCCCGCTTCTCGACAGTCGGCCGAACCAATCTCCGTGCATGGACTCCCAGAACATACGGTCGTCTGGACCGTGCAACATGAGAATAACATCGTCCCCCAGCGCGTAGGCCTCGAGCGTCGGCCAATAGAGCACGAAAGACAAAACCAACGACAGCCCCAGTAGAGACCATGGAGAGGTAAGAATACGGCCGATTGGTTGTGTCACGAGATTGCTCATGGGCATGCAATCATGGTCGGGGTAAAGCGGAACATAGGAGTAAACAACCCACAGGCGGGACTGTCAAGCGGACGCATTTCAATCACACGGCCTCCAAGGGAACTCGTGAATGCCGGGCAAGTTATGGAGCGCGCCGTTTTCCCTTCCCCAGTCGCCGTTACCGCTCCACGCCTGCGCGAACTGTCCACGACACTGACAGACGCGGGCCGCGTGAGCCATACGGAGTTGGGATGGACAACCGGTCATCTGCGCTGGTACTCTCAGCGGCGACCGATCTGGGGTGGGTGAATGCGCCCCCGATGATTGCGGAATGCCTGAATCTACCTCCAAAACCGAACCGGAACAGCCGCAACCGGCCGGCACCGAATCGCCCGACTGCGAATTGCCGGGACTGCCCTTCGATCCCCAGGACCGAAGGCGTGGCTATCTTTATCTCTCGCTCGTCGCAGCCGTTTTTTCCCTGGTCTGGTTTGCCCGTTACGCCATGGAGGGTTTCGCGGGGCTGGGTGTCTTCTCCGACATTTGGATTCTCGGTTACGTTTACTCCTTCTTCCCACGAAACATTGAAATCACCGAATGGTTTCGACATTTTTACCGGCCCCTGTCGTGGTGCATGATGTACAACGTCTACCATCACCTCTGGGATTGGTGGCCCTATCACATCGCTTTTCGCACCGGCATTCATGTAGCCAACGCGGTTCTGTTGTTCGGCATTGCCCGACGATTGCGGCTCCACCCCGCGGCGAGTCTATCGGCTGCGGTTCTTTTCCTTGCCTATCCGCAGGCGGGTGAGGTTCTTGCATTTGCGGCGACGACTGACATCGCTTGCCTGCTGGGACTGTCCGCAATCTTTATCGCCTGTGAATGGAAAGGCAGGCACCGGTCGTTTCTATACCTCCCGCTCATAACCATGTTGATCTTCGTTGCGGCCTGCTTCTATGAGACGGGTGGGGCGCTCGCCGCCACGGCGGGAGTGATTCTCTTTGTCCGGTCACGCGAACACGGTGCAGGAAGGTTGCGCGCTACGCTAGTATCGTTCGCCGCCTGGTTGCCCTTGGGAGGTTACCTAGCTCTGTTCAGACTGACCACATCTGCGGATACCGGCGAACGTTTCCAATTCGTGTCCGTCTTTTCTCTGCCAGGTCGACTGTTTTGGACAGGTCCATACTTTTTCGATGTCGCATTATTCGGCCGAAGAGCCTGGGGACTTTATCGGGAATGCCTAGAAATCGGCGTTCGTGAGATCCTTTCCGTTCCAACGCAAGCTCTTGTCTTCGTTCTTTTATTGCTCCTTTCGTTATCGCTACTTTTATGGCTATCTCAGGTTCCAAGCCGTTCGTCGAAACGCGCCAGCCTTCAGGCTCTCGCTTGTGGCGGGTTGATGGTCTTGTTTTCCTTGGTTCCCTGGATGATGACAGAGGAATACCCTCATCTTCCATACAGGCTGCTCTATATGCCGATCAGTGGGGTCGCCATCTTCTTCGCGGGTGTGGTCCACATACTTCTTGCGCTCCGGTGCGTCCATCTGCGCATGGCCGTGGCAACGCTTCTCTCTTTGGGGATCGTCTCGTTCGCGCTGATTTCCGCTCAAGTCTCGAGTCTCTACCGAAACCAGCACATGATCGACACCGCCCAACTTCGCGACGTGGCCCAGCGCTTCGATCCGCCACAAGAACCGATCCTCTATCTCTATGACCTTCCAATCCGCACTCAACAGATTGAGTCGCCCCATCTAGACTATATAACCAGTATTTGGTGGGCAAAGCTTCACATCAGCCCGATTTGGGCGGCGTGGTCTGAAATCGGAAAGACAGAGACCCACGGCCACGCTATCTACAACCGACCGCATGACCTGGCCACGCCCGAGCAATGCCCGAAGCCGGATGCCCGCGTGCTACCTCTCGTCTGGACAGGGAGACAATTTGAAGCCGTTGACCGGTTTTACGTACGTTTTCCCAGCAACCTGATCGGCGTTGTCGAAGGCAATTGGGTCGAACCGTCACCAGAAAACCGGAGCGTTCGGTTGCGAACCGAACTGGGTATATCCGCTTTTGCGGATCGACTCACGGGCATGGGCATCTACGTTACCGAGCGAATGATCACACAGCGACAACTCCCGAACATGACTTATCTCCATACCTACAATGGGGATCTAGCGATGCGTCCGGGGCTCGAAGCGCCGTTGGTTTTTCGGATCGACTGGAAAGCCCGTTACCGCACCTTCCGCGCGGATTTCACATTTGAAGAGAAGGTAAAGCATACGCAACGAGGTGCTCATGTCACCGTGAGCGTCTTCAAAGGCAAAGAACGCGTGCTGCATGCGGATGTCGATTCGCTACAGGACGTTCCTTGCCAAGTACCCGTCCAGGATACCAATCATCTCATCTTTGTCGTCGATTCGGCGGGTGACGGCTTCGAGCACGATCTCTTTGTGCTCCGCCATCCCGTCCTACTGCAATAACCGGCCGACAATCTTCTTCATCCCGACGAGGCGCGCGTACGGCGACCGATAGCCTTTGGATATAGGTGATAGCGCCGCACCTTTGGATATAGTCAGAAAAACTCGGAACTCCGGAATGGACATCGGCACCGGTCACGACAACCGGAACACCACGGCCTTCAATGGTCGCGTGTGGAGCCCACTTCAACAGGACGAAACCGTACCACGTCAGCTGTGGGTACGCGCCGAGTCGTTCCCTCCTCTGCGTCGATATCGACTCTGAACTGGTAGTCCGCTCCAAACTCCGGACCGACGTGAAAAGGCTCAGCCACCAAGGAGGAATTGGTGCGCCATTCAAAGAAGGAAAAATGTGGCCACAGAGGATTTCCCAGAAACCGGTACTCGCCGCTCCCATTGACTCTCACGAAAACTCGAGCATCGCGGACAGTTCCAGGATCGATGCGCAACATCTCCAAATCCCACACCACGGTTAGGTTACGATCTTCAGGGGGATCGTGATCGACCTGACCACAAAGGTCGGTTGTGCCTTCATAGTTGTCCACCACCCAGGCCGGACCAAGTGTTCCACTCGGCCGTTGCACGGTCCCCGGCCACTCCGTCTGACGGTAGAGTGTGTATCGTCCCGAAGAGAGCATCGGGGTCTCGTGCGCAGCCCACGCTCTAACCGTCTCACAGACAGGCACTCCTTCCTCCAGCAGCACCAGATCGTAGAGTTCCTACAACCTGTGCGTCTGATACAATCGCCTCCCTACCTCAATCGACGAACCGAAGTGAATCGTCGATTCCCGAAGTTTCTTACTGCCGAATGCGTGGCTAAAAATCAGGTAGAATTCACCAAGCATCAAACCTGCAAGATTATGCTCTTCCACGATGCGCCTCACAAACAGCGCGCGCTCCAAATGTCTACGGTCACCCAGAGGCTTATTGGAATAGGGATACGTACAGAGATCGACGACGCTCACCACCAGCAGCGCGGAGACAACGAGACCGGCGACGCGAAATCCCCGCTTTGGAAACGGAAGCATCCAACAACCCAGCATGGCAATAAAGGCCGCATCGGCAAAATAAAAGAAGATCGGACGAGTGATCAACAGAATCCAATAGCGCCGCGTGCGCCACGCCGCCCAACCCATCGCCAACCACCCCGCGAAAAGAAAGGCAACCGTCACCCTGGAAATCAATGGATGCCCGCCGTTGTTCGACCAGTAGAGGTCGCCCCCCAGAGCCAGCCCTACATTGAACGTAACGAAAGAAAGCAACGGCTCTGGATGCTCCAGAATCCGCTTCCCGAAGGTGATGCTGGCGGCGTCCCGTGCACCCTCGCCAAATGCGTTATCCAATACTTCTAGCGCGTTCTCGTGTGTCGAAGGGACCACGGCGCCGTACTTCGATACGGAATGCGCGTACGTGTGGAACTTCTGCCGAAAGGCCACTCCCAGCCGAGCCGAATGCCACCCATACGGTTCGACACTCAACGACGCGATCGTGCCCATCACCAGCACTCAGACCGCAACCGCGCAGATCGGGCTCCATTTCCAGAGCACGGTCCCCTCCGAATGGCGTCGCCACGCACCGGCCGCACCCAACAACAGCACCGTGACCAGCGCTTCGTTGCGCACAAAAAAGGCGACGAGAGAAAGCCCCAACACAACCGCCCACGACACAGGGTCACGCCGTAAGCCGTACGCGCCCAGCAGCATTGGCACTCCGAGATGATAGAGGTGCAGTACCGGAAGTTGGATCATGAATACCAAGCCATGAATAAACAGCACCCAACCGAAAGAGAGCCACGCCGACTCCATGCGCGAGAAGCCTCGAGCCCGCGACAGACAGACCGTGCCCAAGGCGTTCACAGCATGGCCAAGCGCCCAGAACAGAAAGAATCCTGCGATGGGAGCGGTCGGTAAGATCAGGTGAATCCCCAGATTGAGGAAGGTCAGCAGCGGAGCCCATTGGAAATTCAGCATATGGAACTGCCCCTGCAACAGCCTGTAACCGTCATAATACGCAACCGAATCGTCAAACACCGAGAGATCGAGAAACGGCAGCGTCAGGAGAAACAGGAGCATCGCCAAGAAGACAGGTGCGGCTGGCGCGGTAAGCAGACGGTACGCATAACCGTGTATCTTATTCATACTAGAGTAATCTTCAACCGGCAGATCGCCTTCGGACGTGTGACGACGGAAAAGCGGGCGGATCATCCCGACGAGGCGCGCGTACGGCGGTCGATCGCCTTCGGATCCAGGTGATAGCGCCGCACCTTCGTATACAGCGTACGCCTCGATATCCCCAGCAGCTCCGCAGCTTTGGTCAGATGCCCACCGGTCGTGGTGAGCGCCTTTTCGATCTGCATCTTTTCGCCTTCTTCAAGGGAAAGCGGCAGCAGGGGCGTTTCGAGAATAGCTCGCTCGTCGGCCTCTCCCGGCACCGCCTTACGCATCCGTTCGGGGCTCAGAATCTTCGGTGGCAGGTGCCGCCGGTAAAGCGTATTCTCCTCACGCAGCAGATAAGCCCGTTCGAGTGCGCTACGCAGTTGGCGAACGTTCCCCGGCCAATCGTACTGCATCAACATCTCCACGAATCCCGGCTCGAACTGTGGCGGTTCACGGTCTTGGGCGAGTTTCGCCAAGAAATGCGTCGCCAGAGCGGAGATATCCTCCAGACGTTCCCGAAGGGGCGGCGTCGGCAGTTCCAGAACGTTCAACCGATAGAAGAGATCTTCGCGAAACTGGCCTGCGTGCACCGCCTCACTCAGGTTCCGGTTCGTGCTTGCCAACACACGGACATCCACGACACGCACCTCGTCGCTTCCGACCTTCCGCACCTCACCCGTCTCCAGCACCCGCAGAAGTTTCGACTGCAACCGTTCGGTGACTCCGCCGATCTCGTCGAGCAGAATCGTCCCCCCGTCCGCCGCCGCGAAGAGACCCGAACGTTCCGCTGTCGCGCCCGTAAACGCACCCTTCGTATGCCCGAAAAGTTCACTTTCCAGCATCGAGTCTGCCAGCGTGTGGCAGTTGATTTTCACCAGAGTCCGTTTCGCGCGCGGCGAAAGCCCGTGGATCGCCTGCGCCGCCAGTTCCTTACCCACACCGCTCTCGCCGGTGATCAGCACCGTGCTATCGCTGTCGGCCACACGGCGGAGCAGGTTCGTGAATCGCTCCATCGCTTGGCTTTTCCCAACCATGTTTTCCACGCCGTGGTACGAGCGCAGTTCGGCCCGCATCGAAAGATTTTCTCGCACCAGACCGCGATGCCGAAGAGCCAGCTCGACGAAAACCTGGATCTGCCGTGGATTTCGGAACGGTTTGGCGAAGAAATGAAAAGCCCCTTCGCGGATCGTCTCGCAAGCCATATCCAGCGTCGCCTTCTGCGCGTCGCCGGTCATGATCACGATCTGCACTGCGGGATCGCGTTTCAGCACACGCCGCATCAGTTCCCGCCCGTCGATGCCCGGCATATTCAGATCGCTCATCACCAGAGCGAACTCACCGGGCTTAAAAAGACCCAACGCCTCCTCACCCGATTCCGCCGTACGGATATCGAGTTCCAGAGGTTCCAGAATGGCGGTCAGCAGACTCGCCACGTCCGGCTCGTCATCGACAATCAGCACCTGAGGCCGTTCATTCATTACGCAAGCACTCCTCCCCGAGTATCGAGAGTCTTTTCCGGTAGCGCGCACAAAGTGCCCGCGAAAGTCGGGCGTTCAGCGTTTTCCAATCGGAAACAACTTTTAGGTAACACATTAAATCATAAGCGAAGAGACGCCTCACGGCTACGTCTGCCAGGCCTGGGAACCTAGAGGAGATGGAAAGGAGACGGTTCGGCGGCGTAGACCCGTACAAATACATCCGTACCGAAAATGAGGATTCCTGTGAGCGCTTAGCGAGGTGAGACGCTCTAGTCCGTGGCCGATGCCGGAGAACCGCTGCCGTGAGTCTTCGCGTCGCGGCCCGTCTTGAGCCTCTCCCGTTCCTCTTCGATTTCGGTTTGCAGGCGCTCGTTACGCCGTTTCTTGTAGTCGCTCAACCACTTCAGTTGCCGGTCCAGCGCAGCCAGTTCGTAATCTTCCCGGCACCAATAGTACAGGCCGTCCGGCATCCGAAACGCGACCGAACCCAAAAAGATGACGCGCGGCGCTTCTTCCTTCTGCAGCGCCTTCAACTCGGCCCAGTTCTTCGCTTCGGGCAGCGGCTTCGCTGGCTTCTCGGTCTTCACGAACTCCGTGGGCGTGTGGATCGGCGCATTGGCGACAAGGTGCTTGTGGCTCTCGTGCATTTCCCGGTCGTACGCGTCGAGATTGGCGTAATAGAGACCGTCAGGCATCAGTTCCAGCACTTTGCCTTCATAGCGGACACGTTTCGCCCCTCGTTTGTAGGCCCGCTTCATCTCCTTCAGGCTCTTGACATTCACAATCGGACCCCGGTTCCTCTTAACCGGCCGCGCGGGATCGCTCTTCACCGCCCGGGGAGTGGGTGTGGCGACTCGCCGCCGGGGGACGGGGACAACCGTAGGCGTCGGCGTGGGGGGGCTTTCCTGGGCCTTCTCGAGCGTCCGAACACGCGCTGCGGGCAGCGTCACCCGCAAACCGGGCGGAACGATCAGCGTCACCGACTCGCTGGAGATCGCGTGAATCGTGCCGGTCAGGCTCTTCCCCGTTTGCAGGGTCAGCAGGACGAAGTCGCCCGCCTGAAACGGGCCGGGCAGTTCCGCACCCTGCGCCGCTCCACCCGTCACCCAGAGAAGACAGGCCAGTACAACGAGATGGAGGGATGTTCGTGCGATCATGGTCCTATCAGTCATCAGCCTAGTGTAGCGTAGCATGCTGCATGTGGTGGTGTCCGCTCCCCCAGACAGACCGAGACGGTTAAGATCCTATCCACACCCAAGACGAGGCTGGAGATTGAACCCTAAGAGACCGAAAACCAGACTCTACACCCCCCTCGCGGGCGGGGGCTCAATCCGTCTCGACGATGAGAAGACGGCACGCGTCACGAAAGTGTTGCGCCTAGAGCCGGGCGATATCACGGGTTGTTTCTCTGATGGGTCCGAGGAGTTCCAGTATGAGGTTCTCCGGGTGACGCGGAAGGCGGTCGAGCTGAGGCTCGTCGGCAGCCACCCCTGCCTCGCCAATCCAACCCAGCCGCTGATTCTGGTCCAGGCTGTGGGCAAGAGCGGCAAGGTGGACGAGGTGGTCAAAACCGCCACGGCGCTCGGGGTGACCGGAATCCTCTTCATCCCCACCCAGCGCACCGTCGGAAGGTTGCAGCCGGACCGAAAAGACCGGCTCGACACTCTAGCCCTCGAGGCCTGCCGCCAATGCGGCCGCACGAGCCTGCCGAAAATCGACATCCTCACCAACCGCGAGGACTGGTGGACCAGCCCCGAGCTGCCTGTGACACGGCTTTTCGCCGACGAAGAGGGCGGGCTTCCGCTCGCTGAGGCCGCCCCCACCTCATCCGGCACGGCCATCGCCATCGGACCCGAGGGCGGCTGGACCGATGAGGAGCGCTCGGCCTTCCGGGAAGCCGACTGGCAGCCGGTCAGTCTCGGGCCGAGAGTCCTCCGTACCGAGTTAGCGGCCGTGGCCGCCCTCGCCATCCTCGGCGCGGAGTGCGGACGGTAGCACGCACACTAAGCACTCTGGACTCGACAAGACCGGCGGGGCAAAGTTCCTCCCGACCATGGACGGCAAGAAGAACATCTTGATCCGCACCTTCGGGTGCCGGGTCAATCAATACGACAGCGCCAAAATGCTCGCCGGGCTCGAGCGCGCCGGGTTCGCCCACGCCGAGGACGGCGAGACACCCGACGTCGTAGTGGTCAACACCTGCACAGTCACCGGCGACAGCGACAAAAAGGCGCGGCAGACAATCCGCAAGCTCGCCCGCGAGTATCCCCAAGCCAAGTTGGTCGTCACCGGCTGCTACGCGCAACGCAACGGCGAGGCGCTAGATGAAATCGAGGGCGTGCACCGGCTGGTGCCCATCGCCGAACAGAGCCGTCTGCCTGGCATGCTCGCCCAAGACTTCGCAGGTGATTTCGAGCCCTCAGTCCCCATCGAGGAGATGGACTCCGATATCCCAATTGAGAGATTCCCCGGACGCACGCGGGCGTTTTTGAAGGTGCAGGAGGGTTGTGACCTCTGGTGCACCTATTGCAGCATCCCCAACAGCCGCGGCGAGCCCCGCAGCCGGGAACCGGAAAGCGTCTTGTGCGAGGCGCGTTCGCTGGTCGAGCACGGGCATGGGGAGTTGGTCTTGTGTGGGACGCGCTTGGGTTCGTACGGAACCGATTTGGGCCTACACATCACCGATTTGCTTGAGCCGCTTACGGAGATGGAGGGGCTCGTCCGCTTACGCTTGAGTTCCTTCGAACCCGAGGATTTGGACGAACGCTTGATCGACTTTATCGCGCGGACGCCCGTCGCCTGCCCGCATTTGCATTTGCCGTTGCAGGCCGGATCCGACACCGTCTTGGAGCGCATGGGCAGGCTCTATCGGCGGGAGGAGTA
>CAYTDF010000072.1:0-3751 GCA_964436365.1 uncultured bacterium
AGAAAAAGACTGGCATTCTGCGCAACGACACCACTGAAGTCACGTTGGTTGATGTGCCGGGCTGTTACAGCATCGCCGCTCGATCTCCCGACGAGATGGTTGCCGTCGATGTCTTGCTGGGCCGTATAGACGACTGCCCCCCGCCGGAACTGATCGTGGTCGTCGTCGACGCCTCCAACATCGAACGAAACCTTTACCTCGCCACCCAACTCCTCGATATCGGTCGGCCGGTTGTCGTCTGCATGAACATGATTGATGTGGCCGAATCGTCCGGCCTAAAGATCGATTGCGAGGGACTATCCAAAGAACTGGGAGCGAAGGTTATCCCCATGTCGGCCAAGAGTGGACGCGGTCTCGACACGCTTCGCTCGTTGCTCTTCGAGCCAACTTTGCCGTCTCCGCCGAAACCGACGGCCGAGTACCCGCAGCGATTGCACGATGAAGCCGCCAAACTCCACCGGGAGTTCGGCGACGCTGAAGATGAAGGTCTGGGTACAAGTGCCGGGCTGAGTCTGTTTGAGTCTCTACGCGTGCTCTTGGAGGTCGAGGCGAGCGCCGAAAGGCGCTGGTGCGACCGGCTGGGGAAGACGTTTGCCGAACGGCTGTACGCTGCGCGGACGCGACTCGTAGCCGATGGCCACGACCTCGCTCATCTCGAGGCCAATATGCGCTACGAGAAGATTGGGGCACTTCTCCAACGGCATACGCGGCGCGACGAGAGCGAGCGCTCTCCCCTAATGAAACAGATCGATGCCATCTTGACCCACCGTTTCTTCGGTCTTGTCATCTTTCTGGGCATGATGGCCATGATTTTTCAGGCCGTGTACGCCTGGGCGGGACCGTTGATGGATCTGATCGACGGTGGGTTTCAGCTTCTTGGAGCTTTTGCTGGTGCGTGGTTGCCCGAAGGGGCTTGGCGTTCGTTTGTCACCGACGGCTTGATCGGCGGTGTGGGCGCGGTTGTCATCTTCTTGCCGCAGATTCTCATTCTCTTTCTTTTTATCGCCATTCTGGAGGATTGTGGCTATTTGCCCCGTGCCGCCTTCTTGATGGACCGCATCCTTTCCAAGGGCGGCCTTTCGGGAAACGCGTTCATTCCTCTGCTATCCAGTTTCGCCTGCGCCGTGCCTGGAATCATGGCCACTCGTGTGATCGAGAATCGCCGCGACCGGTTCATTGCGCTATTGGTCGCGCCGCTCATGTCATGCAGTGCTCGTCTACCTGTCTACACGGTCATGATCGCGGCGTTTATCCCTTCCGTCGGGCTTTTGGGCGGGGTTCTGAATCTACAGGGCCTGGTCTTACTGACAATTTATGCGTTGGGAGCCTGTCTCTCGATTCCCATGGCGTTGCTACTGCGCAGGACCGTGTTGCGCGAGCAGCGCGACAGCCTGGTTATGCTCGAACTGCCCATCTACAGGTGGCCCACACCGAGAAATGTATTCATGCGCATGTACATCCAAGGCAAGGCGTTCCTGGTCCGCGCCGGAACGGTGATCTTCGCCGTCTCCGTCCTGGTCTGGTTGCTTTCCTACTATCCCCGGCCCGCCGAAATCGCCGAGAGTTTCGAAGCCAAGCGCGCCGAAGTGTTGGCCGAGAGCGGCGTGGCGGCTGATGTCGAAGAACGACCTGCCGCTGTGGCCGACGCGCTTGATGAGATCGACCGGGAGGAGGCCGGGACCTATGTCCGGCAGAGTTTCCTCGGCCAAGGTGGACGCTGGATCGAGCCGGTGGTGCGCCCACTCGGTTGGGACTGGAAGATCGGAACCGCCGTGCTGGCTTCGTTCCCGGCACGCGAGGTTGTGATCGCCGTTCTGGGCATTGTCTATGATCTCGGTGGTGAAGAAGACGAGGAATCCTCAGACCTGATCGAAAAACTCCGCGCCGCGCGCCATGAGGACGGCAGTCCGGTTTTCACGATCCCCGTTGCCCTCTCGATCATGGTTTTCTTCGCGCTCTGTGCGCAGTGTGCCGCGACCCTGGCGGTCATTCGCCGGGAGACCAACAGTTGGCGCTGGCCCGTCTTCGTCCTCGTGTACATGACGATTTTCGCCTATGGCGGCGCCTTTCTTACCTATCAAATCGGTTCGCTCTTCGGAGCCGCGTAACGCGGCCTGTCGCGCCCCCGCCCCCAGACCGCGCCGTAGACCGCCCCCAGCCGCATCCTCTACGCTATGCCTAGGACAAGGCATGCTTGGAGGACGCTTCGATGAAGACGCTGACCGATTACCTCTGGTTCCACACCGAAAAGCGGCGCGACTACACCAACATCACCCGTGACGTCGAGGAGCGTGTCGTTAGGAGCGGCATCCAAGAGGGCATGGTACTCGTCTCCGCCATGCACATTACCGCCGCCGTCTACATCAATGACGCCGAGGACGGTCTGATTGAGGATATCGACGAGTGGCTCGACGGGCTGGCCCCTTTCGGTAAGGACTACAGGCATCACCGAACCGGGGAAGACAATGGCGATGCACACCTAAAAAACCTACTCATCGGTCACGAAGTGATTGTGCCGATTACCGACGGACGTCTCGACCTCGGACCTTGGCAACAGATCTACTATGCCGAGTTCGACGGACGCCGCCGAAAACGATTGATTGTCAAGGTTATGGGGGAATAGCGAGCGGTCTTTATACGTGCGTATAACTTTCCCGAGAACGATGACGCGAACGAGCGACGAAAGTGAGGTTGAGTTATGATGGGAACGAAAAGAATTCTTCTCCTTGGTCTTTTGACCGGGATGGTGATGGGGACCGGTGCAGCCATGGACGCGGCGGCGGCTGACGACGTGATCAAACTCGGCATGATTGGTCTGGACACCAGTCATGTAATCGCATTCACCGAATTGATCAATAATCCTGAAAGCGCGGAGCACGTTCCCGGCGCGAAGATCGTTGCCGCCTTCAAGGGGGGCAGCCCGGATATCGAAAGCAGTTGGTCCCGCGTCGATGGATACACCAAGGACCTCCAAGAGAAGTACGGCGTGAAGATCGTCGACACCATCCCCGAGCTCTGCAAACTCGTCGACGGCGTGCTCATTGAGAGTGTTGACGGGCGTCCGCATCTCGCGCAGGCGAGACCCGTGATCGCGGCGGGGCTTCCGTTCTTCCTCGACAAACCGGTGGCCGGATGTTTCAAGGATATCGTCGAGATCGCCCGGTTGGCCAAGAAGGCGGGGGTCCCTTGGTTTGGCGGATCCAGCCTTCGTTGGTGGTCGGGCATGCGCGAGGCCATCGATCCGGAGAAGGTCGGTGACATCCTCGCTTGTGACGCCTATTCGCCTTTCCATCTCGAAGAGCACCATCCCGATCTCCTCTGGTACGGCGTGCACGGTGTCGAGCCGCTCTATGCGGCGATGGGCCAAGGCTGCCAGACCGTACAGCGTACCGACACGGAGAACGGAACCGTGGTTGTCGGCGTCTGGGAAGGCGGCCGGATCGGCACCTTCCGTGGAGTCGCCCAGGGGAAGAGCGGTTACGGCGTAACCGTCTTTGGAACCAAGGCCATCGCCTCGGCTTCCGGGCACAGTTACAAAGGGCTCGTCCAGCAGATCGTCACCTTCTTCCAGACCAAGAAACCTCCGATTCCTCCGGAGGAGACCATCGAACTGATGGGGTTCATGGAAGCCGCCGACGACAGCAAGCGACAGGGAGGCAAACCCGTCCCCCTACCCAAATACACCCTCGACTGACGCTTTGGAGGGATCCTCAGAAACACCGTCCGCTACGCCAAATCCCTCGTTCCCGAG
>CAYTDF010000072.1:3761-13286 GCA_964436365.1 uncultured bacterium
AGACACAGGATAGCCCTCCCCGTGTTCCCGAGTGGCCGAGCGTAGCGAGGTTGTATCGAGGGGCACGGGCGTTCCGGCACACTCTTATGCTGCGTCTAGCTGAACCGCTGCCACAGAACGATAGAACCTGTCTGCCGCAACGACGGCCGTGGGCGGTCGCCTTTCTCTGTCTACCGGTCTTCTGGTTCTTCCGCGCGGTCGAACCCGGCGGCGATGGCGACCTGATCGTACGCTTCATCGAGGCCGGGGCCTGGTGCATCAAAAGCGAGATCCTCGGCCAGGCCTCGTTGCAGGCGGTCTTCCAACTCGTACGGCCCATGGGCTATGACGGCCGGGTTGCGACGCAGGTCGTCGGCTGTCTCGCGGGGTTCTTTATTGTCGTCGGATTCCTGTACAGCCTGCGGGTTTTGGGACCTCGGATGCCGTGGCTGGGCATTCTCTTCTTCTCCGCATCGGGCGTCTTTCGTCTCTGTTTCGGCTATATCGAGTACTATCCTCAACAGCTAGCCTTGGCGGCTATTCTTAACTGCTTCGCACTCTCTTTCCTGCGGGGAAAGACGCGCGGAGTGGTTGTGGGGCTCTGGTTTTCGTGTGCGGTCTGGGTGCACCAGGCCATGTGGGTGACGCTCCCCGCGCTGTTGCTCTTGCCGGTCCTGGCCGGACGGGCCAAAGAGATGCGCGGAGTGCTGATCGGGCTATCGCCACTGACGGTGCTGCTGTTACTTCGCGAGTTCCCTCTCTATTCACCCGTACCTCTCGAAGGTCACAACCACAACTGGAACTTCGTACCTTTTGTCTTGGGGCCGGAGAGCGAGCGTTTCTACCCGATGCTTTCGTTCGCACACGCCGCCGACATCCTTCAAGCCGCCGCGTTACGCTCGGTGCTCGCCTGGCCTGCGTTGTTGCTGCTCGCGCTGGCCCGGGGGCGCGAGATCGTCAAGCGTCTCGATGGCATCACACTCTTCTTGCTCGTTCAGTTTTCGGGCTTTCTTTTTCTCTCTCTCACATGGCACCCCAATCTCGGGATACCGGCCGACTGGGATCTCTTCGCCGTAGAGGCCTTACCGGCGGCTTTGCTTCTGGCCTATCATTTCCCCCCGTTGCTACCGACCGCGCCCCGGCGGATGGCTGTGGCTTTCCTGATTGCGGCCAGCGCCTTTGTGACCTGGAGTTGGATCGCCGCCGACGCGCGGATCCACCAGCGCCAGTTCTGCTCGATTCGCGTGATCGGTGTGGAGGGCGAGGCGCTCGATGTCACCGTCGACGGTCACGCGCGGAGCCAAGAGATCACCGCGCTCCATCCCGGGCGGCGCATCCTCAAGATCATCAGCCACACGCGCGGCGTCTCGTTCACCTACCCTGTGGTACTCGTCCGCGGGGCTCGTATCGACATCCGTCTCCCCGAGTTCGGCTCCGATTACGATCCCGTGTTGCAGGGTGTCCGCTGGACGCCGGCTGCCTCTGCGGGCTACCCTCGCAAGCGATGAAACACCCCTCGATCTTACGCGTCGACCGCGCCGCTTACCGCGCCAATCTCGGGTTCTTCATGGAGAAGTGCCGACCGGCACGGGTCTGCGCGGTGGTCAAGGCCAATGCTTACGGGCATGGATTGGTGGAGTGCGCTCGCGTGGCCGTCGATGCCGGAGTGGCGGCGTTGGGGATTGTGGACAACAGCGAAGCCGAGGCCTTGCGCGGCGCGGAGGTCGGGTTGCCTTTGATGCGGCTCCGGCCTGCGGAAATTGACGAGGCTCGTGCGGCCGGTTCATTCGACATTGAGGAATGCGTCGGTGATCTCGATGCGGCCGAGGCCATGGCTCGGTGGGGCCGCGAAAGAGGCCGAGCCGTCCGCTACCACCTCAAACTCGATGTCGGCATGGGCAGGGCGGGGATCGACGCGCTCGCTCAAGCGGCGGTCGTGGAGCGTATCCTCACCCTCGATGGGCTGCGAAATGTCGGTGTGATGACTCATTTCCCCTGCGCCGATGAATCGGGCCAACGGATCACCGTAACGCAAGGTGAGCGTTTCCACCGGCAGGTCGAGGCTCTGCGTGACTGGCTCCCCCCGGATGTCTTGCTTCACACCGCCAACAGCGCAACGTGCCTTCGTTTCCCAGACCTTCATCTGAGCTTGGTGCGGCCCGGCATCGCCTCCTACGGGCTCGAGCCGGGGCCTGAGTGCCCTCTGCCCGCTGCACTGAAGCCCGTACTCTCTTGGCACACCACCCTCGTTCAGGTCCGCGAACTCCCTGCTGGAGCCACCGTTGGGTATGGAATGACCCACAAACTCCCCAAAGCCGCCCGCGTCGGAACGCTTCCTATCGGCTATGCCAACGGCTACGACAGGCGTCTTGCCAATAAGGGGCAGGTTCTCGTCTGTGGAAAACGATGCCCCGTGATCGGGCGCGTCTCCATGGATCTCGTCAACATCGATCTCAGCACCGCATCGGAAGCCAGTGTCGGCGATGAGGCGACCTTGCTTGGCGAGCGGCCTGGCGGCAGCATTAGCGCGGCGGAAATGGCCGAGTGGATGGGCACGATTACCTACGAGATCGCGACCAATCTTGGGCGAGCCGAGCGGAGCAACCGCTTCGAGTTCGTCTCTTGAAGACCTGGTTAATCGGAAGCGCTCTTTGCGGATCGCTCCTACCTTCGAACACTCTCCGGGAGACCACTCCCGCCAGAATCGAGTTGAGAATGACGATGAACACTCTTATTCGTAGAGCGACGCTGCTGCTCTGCTGCATGGGTGCCGCCCTGAGCCTCGCGGCACAGCAGATTCCGATTACCGACGCCCCCGGTCGTGTGATTGTGATCGAAGGCGTCTTGCCCCACGATGGTCTCTCCGTCGCCGGTCTGGGCGATGTGAATGGCGATGGCTACGCCGATCTCGCCGTTGGGGCTCCTTATGCCGCATCGGATGTGATCGAGCGGGCCACGTCCGGGCTCGCCTATCTCGTGTATGGGGGGCCGGACTTACCCGACACCGTCTACCTCGCCCAGTTGGGGGATCTAGGTGTGACCCTGGTTGGCGAAGAAAGTCTCAACGAGGAAAACGAGTTCGGGAAGTTCGTCCACGCCGCCGGAGATGTCAATAACGATGGGTACGCCGACATGATCTCTCTTGCGCCCTCCTACTTTGGTTTCACGGACGACGACGGGATCACCTTGGGACGAGGCTATCTTCTCTTCGGAAGCGACAGCCTGCCCGAACTGATTGACATCGCCGCCTTGGGCGGCCTTGGTGTCGTTTTCAGCTCCGCGACCGGCGTGACCAGTCTGAACCGCGCCGGGGACGTGAATGGTGACGGGATGGACGACCTGGTCGTTGGCGAATTCGATCACGACGTAGGCGGGGGAGAGACCCCCATCGCTTCCGGCCGGGCGGTGATCTTACCGGGCCGTGAGAGTTGGCCCGGGATGTTCGATCTGAGTTTACTCCCCGGCGGGGCCCTCGAACTGCATGGTAAACGGGACTACGAGCAGACCGGATTGGTGGTTGAGCCGCTCGGAGATGTCGATGGCGACGGTTTTGACGATGTCGGCGTGACCCAGGACGAGACCTTTGACGATGATGGAACCCCGATCGGCAGGGCTTTTATTGTGTACGGGCGTTCGGAATTGAGCGGCGTGCTCGTCGCCGAGGACGCTTCCGGTGACGTGACGGTTCTGACATCGCAATCGTCTCCGCTCTATCCGGGGAACCGAATCGGCGCGATTCACGGAGGCCAAGACCTCAACGGCGATGGGCGTGGCGAGGTGATTACCGGGCTCGCCGAGGCCGGGCGGGACACGCAATCCGGTATTGGCTTGGCCGTTGTCCTGGAGGGCTCGGCCGACCGCCCGGAGACGGTCGCGCTGGATGAGCCGGGAGCGGGACGCTACCTCCTTTGGGGCGATTCCAGCCGGGGACGGCTGGGCACGGCTGTCCGCGCGCTCTCCGATGTTTCCGGCGGAGGTGTGCCCGATCTCGCGATCTCCTCTCCCGCATCCGAGGGCATCGCATCGGTCACCCAAGAGGGGCGGCTCTACCTGGTTTCGGGCGAACGGCTCGCGGCGGCGACGGCTTCTGTGGGGACCGCCGCCTTGGCCTTGGAGGGTGTCCGGGCCTTTGAGGGCTTCGGGTTGGATGTCGATTCCGCTGGGGATGTGAACGGCGATGGGCGGATGGACCTCATCGTCTCGAGTTCGCCCTTATCGACCACCGAACCGGGCCGTGCGTACGTGATCCTCATGGATGAGGATCCTGCCGACCTGAACGGCGATCTCTTGCGCGACGAGCGCGACCTTTTTCAACTCGCCGACGATTGGTGGACGTCTCCGGTGCCGGGGACACTGCCCGCAAGGGCCGACAGGAACGGGGATGGTCGCTTCGACGCTGCCGATATCCTGCCGTTCATCGCTGATTTCTGAGCGGCGTCGAACGCCGCACTGTCCGCTCGATGGCGGAAAATGGAGACGAGTATGAAAATCCACCTAACGCCTGTCGCGTTGGAGAAGATTCGGCATATCCGCTACATTCAAGGCAAATCCAACTATGGTTTGCGCGTCGAGCCCATGGGGTGCGGGAGTTGCGGCGAAACCGCATTCTTCGTAGGCTTGGATGCGGAGCCGTCTTCGACCGACCTTGTGGACAGGGTTGAAGACGTGGCCGTCTATGTCCCCGAGCATTCGGTGTCTATCTTGGACGGTGCTACGGTCGACTATGCGGTCACTGGCGAGGGTGAAGGATTCCGGGTCGAAACGACCGGGAATGAGCGTTCCGGATGTTGTGGATGCCGACCGGACGCGGATTTGGCTTGAGATCATGCTGTGCAAGCATGAGACGTATGGTGAGAGAACATGAATCCACGAGTCCTGATCGTAACCATCTGTATTGCGCTTCTCATGATTTTGGGTGCTGGAATTTGGTACACCGCAAAGTGGAATGCCTGGACGCAACCCTGGGGTGCACCGGGAGACGAGGTCTTCATCGACGTCGAGGAAGGTTGGACCGCCACCCGTATCGGAGAGTTCCTCCATACCAACGGAGTGGTCCAGGACACGAACTTCTACAAGGTCATGGCCGACTTCCAGGGGTTCGGGTCCAAACTGAAGGCGGGTGAGTATCGCTGTATCGGAACTCAGAGTCCGCACGAAGTCCTCGAAATGATCGCTCTGGGGCGCGCGTACCAGCACAAGATCACCATCCCCGAAGGGCTCACGATGCCGGAGACCGCCGAACGCTTCGCCGCTGTCGGGATCTGCTCGGCGTCGGATTTCATCGAAGCCGGAGGCGGGGTCATCTACCAGGACGAGGGCGGAGGGCTCGAATCGGGCACCGCGACGTCGGCTGGAATGGAAGGATTTCTTTTCCCCGACACCTACTCGCTGGAAAAGAACACTCCAGCCGATAAGGTTGTGCGCTACATGCTCAACCGCTTCAACACAGTGGTTCTCGAACTGAGCGATCCGATCGAACAGGACAAACGCTGGTGGCTCAGGGAGGACGCGGGAGGAGCGCCCGCGCTGACCGCGCTGGCCTCGCTGATTGAGAAGGAAGCCAAGCGTGACGAGGACCGGGCTCTGATCGCCTCTGTGTTCATGAACCGCATCGAGAAGAAGATGAATCTAGGCTGTTGCGCCACGATTCATTTCGCGCTCGCCGACTGGTCCCGAGAACTCACCAGCGACGACCTGAAGATTGACCATCCTTACAACACGTACGTCCACAAGGGGTTGCCGCCGGGACCGATCTGCAGCCCGGGACGCGCCTCCTTGGAAGCCGCGATGAAACCGGCCGAGACAGATCTTCTCTATTTCATCGCCACCGGCGACGGCAAGACGGAGTTCACGAAGACGCTTGACGAGCACAACGCGCTCAAGCGGCGTCTGAAAGCCCAGCGCTGATGGCACGGCCCGTCCTCTTCTTGATTCAGATCGAGATCGAGGGACCCGGCCGGATCGCCGACTGCCTTCGGCAACGGGGACTGACTTGGGAAGAGGTCCATCTTTACCGGGGCGACCCGCTTCCCGATTCACTCGATCCCTATTCAGCGGTCGTGCCCCTTGGCGGTCCCATGAATGTTTACGAGGAAGAGCGTTATCCCTTCCTCAGGGATGAGGACCGTCTACTTCGCCGGGCCTTGACCCAGGAGACTCCCATCTTGGGGCTCTGTCTTGGTGCGCAGCTCTTGGCCAAAGCGGCCGACGCCAAGGTCGAGAAGAACCCCACGGCCGAGATCGGTTGGATGGATGTCGATCTTCTCCAGCCCGGGCAAGCCGATCCGCTATTTCGCGGGTTGCCCAGACGGCTTCCGGTCTTTCAATGGCACGGTGACACGTTCGAACTCCCCCAAGGCGCTGAATGGCTGGCCTCTTCCGAGCGGTGCGCGCATCAGGCTTTTCGGGTGGGGCGGCGGGCCTATGGACTTCAGTTCCATCTTGAAGTGACGCCAGCGATGGTCCTCCAATGGACTGAGGCTTATCTTGAGGATTTGCATCGCCACGATGATGCGCGGTCAATCGAGCGGAGCCTTCGCGAGGATGGCGAGCGGTACGATCCGGCCCTCGCTCAGGCGGCCGAACGTCTGGTGGAGAACTTTCTCGATCGGGTCGTAAGCGATGAGTCGGACTGACAGGGAACAACCCGAACTTCTTGGGGACACCATATCCGTTCCAGCGTGGGAAACCGCTGCGCTTGGCTGTGTTGTGGCGACCGCACCGGTTCTCGGGCGGCTCACTGCGATCTGGGTCTGCGGTGCTGTTGCGCTTCTGCTTCTCTATTCACTGTCACGTCGATGGGCGCAGCCACTCGCAACGGCTTGGTTCCCAGCCTTTTCCTGGGCGCTCAGCGCGGTTGTGCTCTGGCATGGCGCGCGCGATGGCAATCCACTCGCGCTCTGGCTGGCGTTCGCGGCGGTCCCGGTGGGGCTCGCACTCGCTTGGTATGGCGCGCGCGATGAGCGTTCTCCGTTGCCGCCCGCGTTAATTATTGCGTCTCTCTTTTGTTTGCTCCTGCTTGCCCTGAGCATGCTCCTCATTCCCCGATTGATTCCCGGAGAACTCGTCGACCGGCTCGGCGTCAGGCTCCTCACACCGCGCGCCCTCTCGGACGCTTGGCTTCTGTTATGCCTACTCGGCATAGCCCCGCTCTTGATTCGCGGCAGCGCCAGGCGCGCGTACCGGTTGCACGCGTTGTTCGCGGCGGGGTTGTTCCTTCTGATCGCTGTGGGAGGCTTTCAAGTTGGGCGGACGGGATTGGAGTGGTTCCGGGCTTCTTCCGCCGAACGCGAGGTCGGGCGCGCCCGCGAGGCACGCAACCGCTATACCGGCACCCTCGAACGATGGAAGGCAATGGGCTTGGCCGAACGGGGATCGTGGCTCGATACGGCTCTACGGCGGCGCATTGCCGTCACCGGTCTCGATGCTGGTCAGGTCTACGGTTCTCTACTGGCCTTCCCCCCCTCGCGTCTGGTTGCGGGCCATTGGGACGAGTTCGCTTGGCGCACGTGGAATGGCCGCGCTCTGACCGCGTTGGCTCACGCCCGTTGTCTCAGCGCGCCCTATCCACCGGGGCTCTACGTCGATTTCGAGATTGTTGAGCGCCCTGAGGGGCTCGAACGCTTCGCTATGGACCGGTGGGGCCGGGTCTGGCGGTTGGAGGCCGATCTGGTTCGCCTGGTCTGGCAACCCGAACCGTTGCTTCCCGGAACGGCGCGGGACCTGGAGCGTTTTGAAGACGACTGGATTGTCTTGACCTCCGACGGGAGCATCCTATCTCCCGAGGGTTTCGACTGGCTACAATTACCCTCCAGCGTTCGCCTTTCACCCGAGCACCGCGCCGTCCAACTCGAACTCCTGCCTTCCGGCCGGGGGGCGTTGCTGGCGACCAGTCATGGGCAGGTGCTGCTGATCGGTGAATCCGCCACCGGTTTGCCACTCGCTGAGCGTCCCGTCTTTCCTCAACCGAACGTTGTCGATCTGGAGTTAGATCCGAGTGGCGCGGGGTACTACATCCTCGACCGTTATGGCGCCATCCATGCCAACGGGCTTTGTGGGCTGCCCACAAAGAAGCGGGATGTTCCCGATGCGCCCTACTGGCAGGACGCGCCCATCGCGCTCGATATCGAACTCGCACCTGGCGGGAACGGTTTCTACCTACTCAATCTCCATGGCGAACTCTACCCGGTGACTCCCGATCCCAGCCGCGAGTTGTACAAGCCCACTCCGCTTCATCCCAACGGGGCCGTCGGTCTTGCCGTGAGCCGGGACGATACGCCCATGCTGCTTCTTGCCAACGGCGCTGTCGAATCCATCCCCTGACCCCCGGCCTCACCTCTCCCACTTCAGCGCATTCTTGAGCACTTGTTGATACGCGGCGTTCCGAAAATCCTCCAGCCGGTGCCCCGGCTGGAAATAGAAAACCCAGCCTTTCTTCGCGGGTTTCATCCAACCGTATCGGTCTTGCATCAGGACTTGACCGGTTTTCGTATCTTCGTAGCGGCACCCGAACAGCACCGTCTTTTCCCGGCCGTCGGTGAATTGATGGTTGATGAAGATCTCCGATTCGTGAAACCGGATGGCTGGGAATGTTCCCGGCACGCTTGGTCGATCCGAACTTGAATACTCTACGTTCTCCGGATACTTCACGCCTTTCGACGTCACTTCATGTTTCGGCTGGAGGTTCACCAGATCGTACGTTGCGTCTTTGAGCCATGTGTAACGCTGCTCGCTCGCCTTGTCCGTTTCGAGATAGATCCCGAGAAAATTTAACCATTCCGGCGTCTGGGCCTTCTTTGACGATATCCCGTGGTGGAGAACGATCAAGTGGCCGCCGCCTTTCGCGTATGCGATCAACGTTCCGGCTGTCTTGCCGGTCATCAGACCGTGGATATACATAAAGACGCCTGCGTGGCTCGACAGGTCTTGCGGCAGGTCCTTTTCATCGACCGTTTGCACGTCGTAGCCCGCCACTTGTTGAAGGTGTTCCGCGAGTGGAACGATTGTTTCCGGCTCGTCCGTAACGATGAGAAGTGTTGCCGCTTGTGCACTCATAGCCAGTTGCACTCCTGCCAGAATTGAGAGTAGACGTTTCCAAAGGCTCATCTTGTTCTCCGCGTCTTCTTCTGATTTCCGATTGAACGCAGTCTACACAAAAAAAAAGAACTCCCCGACATCTCCGGCACGGGATCCCCCGGAGGCTAACCTAGCTCACTCCAGGTTCAGCACGGCCATGAACGCTTCTTGCGGGATCTCTACATTCCCGACGCTCTTCATACGGCGCTTGCCCTCTTTTTGTCGTTCCAGCAGCTTCCGTTTCCGCGAGATATCCCCACCGTAACACTTCTCAGTTACATTCTTACGGAGAGCCTTCACTGTCTCCCGCGCGATGATCCGGCTCCCGTCGCCCGCTTGGATTGCGACATCGTACTGCTGGCGCGGAATCGCTTTCCGCAACTTCTGCACCAGCACCTTGCCTTTATTGTACGCCGACTGCCGGTGGCAGATGATCGACAGTGCATCCACCGTCTCTCCGTTGACCAGAAT
>CAYTDF010000073.1:0-3815 GCA_964436365.1 uncultured bacterium
TCAACCAGAGGTTGGGAGCCGCTTCAAATTCAACTAACTATGGCACATACTCGGTGGGAGTTCGACCGAATGCAGTACCGGGGCACGAACCAGATCAGCCGGGCCAACTGTTTCGAGGCTCTGGGAAGGACATTGCTCGACGTTAATAGATTCTCGAAGCATCTCGCGGCGCTCTCCCGGGAATCGGCTCAGGTGGCCATTCTCTTTTCACAGGAGTCGGCGCCTCTCAACGACCTCTATCTGGAGGACAGCAAACAGGTGTTCATGGGCGCGTACCTACTGGATATGCCAATCCGTTTCGTTATCGATGAAGATGCCGCTCGGGGCGTACTCTCGAAGTACAAAGTCGTGCTCGTCCCCGCACACACCTACGTGTCCGACGCCGTCTTCGATGCCCTCGTCGAGTACGTGGATTCCGGAGGTCACCTCTTTGTGGGAGCCGAGGCGCTGTCCCAAGACGGTTACGGCCGGGCGCGTCCTCTAACGCCTCTCATCGAGCAGCCCGATTGGCCACAGACGGAGCTTGATAGACCCGTGGGAGAAGGCCATCTGCAAACCACCACTGCGCCACTCGACGAAATGGGCTATCGGGCGGTTGTCGAGACCATGAGCGAACGCGCGGGCGTAACCCGGCCATTCCGTGTGCGGAACGCGAAGGGTGAGCCGATCGCAGGCGTTCTGGGGCGGGGTGCAAGAATCGACGGCCAATTCGCCATCACTCTGGTAAACTACAACCAGAATCCGCTCTCGGTTCGCGTTACAGGAAAAGAGAGCGCCATCTGGCGCGACGTGCTGAACAATGAGAACCTCGAAGAGATCATCACTCTCGGTTCCCTCGAACCCAGACTGATCATAGAGCGGTGACAGAAATACAGTCTGAAATCAGACCGAAGCCATCATCGCCTCGGCAATTCACCGGAGATAGGACTCAAGAACAATGAAAATGACAGAACAATCCCCAATGCGACTCGCCGCAACATGCGTATTCGCGATCGGCTTGTCCTTATTCGTCCTCGGGACAACCGATACGTATTCTCAGCAAGAAACCTACGACCTCGTCGTGTACGGCGGTACATCCGCGGGTGTGGCAGCCGGTGTGCAGGCCGCCCACATGGGGCGAAGCGTCGTGATTCTCGAACCCGGCCAACACCTGGGTGGATTGACATCCGGTGGACTCGGAGCGACGGACATCGGCAATAAGGCGGCCATCGGTGGAATCTCCCGTGAGTTCTACCGTCGGATAGCCAAGCACTACGCCAACACCGAGGCCTGGAAGTTCCAGAAAGCGGACGCGTACACGTTTCGCCGAGGCCGTCCGGACGACCAATCCATGTGGACTTTCGAACCCCATGTGGCGGAACGGCTCATGCGAGAGATGGTCGCCGATGTCGACGTGCCAGTCCTATACGGGGAGCGGTTGAATCGGACGCGAGGTCTCTCGAAACAGGACGGCCGAATCCAGTCCATCACCATGGAAAGCGGAAAGAGGTTCTCCGCAAAAATGTTCATCGACGCCACCTACGAGGGCGATCTTCTAGCCCTGGCCGGTGTTACGTATCACGTCGGGCGTGAAAGTAACAGCGTCTACAACGAAACCTACAACGGCGTACAGACGATTCTCACACGGCGCACGCCAAGTGGAAGATTGGCCGGAATCACCAGGAACCACAATTTCAAGCTCCCCATCGATCCTTATGTGGTCCTCGGTGAACCCGCGAGTGGGTTGTTGCAGGGCATCCAACCCGAACCTCCCGGCGAAGAAGGCTCGGGCGACCATCGAGTTCAAGCGTACAACTTCCGGATGTGCCTCACGGATGTGGAAGAGAACCGGCTTCCATTCCCAAAACCCGACGGCTACGATCATCAGCGCTACGAGTTGCTTTTGCGGTACCTTAAGGCAGGGGTCTTCGATCTCTTACGTTTGACCACACCGATGCCCAACCGCAAGACGGACACCAACAACAAGGGGGCGTTTTCCAGCGACAACATCGGGATGAACTACGAGTATCCCGACGGGGATTACGCCACACGAGAGAGGATTTTCCGCGACCACGTCACCTACCAGCAAGGCATGATGTGGTTTCTCGCCAACGATCCGCGTGTCCCCAAAGACGTGCAGGAAGAGGTCGGAAAGTGGGGACTCTGCAAGGATGAGTTTGTCGACAACGGCGGCTGGCCCCATCAACTTTACGTGCGCGAAGCCCGGCGCATGATCTCCGATACGGTGATGACCGAACACCACTGCTTGGGAGATCGAGTCGCCGAGAAGGCCGTCGGCTTGGCCGCGTACGGTATGGATTCACACAACGTTCGGCGCTACGCCGCCTATAGCATTGTCCGCAACGAAGGGAATGTCGAGGTCCCGTTGTCTACGCCGTACCCGATTGCGTACAACGCCATCGTGCCCAAAAAATCCGAGTGCGAAAATCTCTTGGTGCCGATCTGCGTATCCGCATCGCACATCGCCTTCGGTTCCATTCGCATGGAGCCCGTCTTCATGGTCCTGGGCCAATCCGCCGCGACCGCCGCGTCCCTGGCGATTGCCAGCGATGTCTCTGTGCAGGATGTAAACTACGAGGAACTCAGGACCCGTCTCCTCGCGGATAAGCAGATTCTCGACTGGGAAAAGAGCCAATAACCAGAGACAGGAAGAGAAGAACGCTAGAGTGTGACCGTGGAGACGGGCGAGTCCTAGAAGCACCACAGGCATGGCACAAACCGATCGCCCCACCTGAGGTGAAAACCGAAAACCCGCAGAGGAAGTCTGGGTGAACAAAATGGACAAGCGTGACAAACAGAACAACTCGCTCGATCGACGACGGTTTGTAGCCGGTACGGGCGCGGCAGCACTGGGCTTTGAAATCATGCGGCCGGGGATCGCTTTCGGTTCCACGGCCAACTCGAAAGTCCGCCTGGGCTTGATCGGCTGCGGCGGACGAGGAACGTGGATCACCAGACTGTTTTTGCATCACGGCGGGTACGCATTGGCGGCGGTCGCGGATTATTTCCAAGATGCGGTCGACCGTTGCGGGGGTGAATATAAGGTTCCGGAAGCGAAGCGCTTTACAGGACTTTCGGGATACAAACGTATGCTTGAGAGCGGAGTGGACGCTATCGCAGTCGAGTCACCGCCCTACTTCCACCCTGGACATGCGGCAGCGGGCGTGGACGCCGGAGTCCACGTCTATCTGGCCAAGCCAATTGCCGTGGATGTCCCCGGCTGCCGTACGGTCGAAGAGAGTGGGAAGAGAGCCCGCCAAAAGAACCAGTGCTTCCAGATCGATTTCCAGACGCGGGCGGATCCCTATTACATCGAAGCGCTCAAACGCGTGCACAGCGGTGAGATCGGTGAGATGGCCTTTGGCGAAGCGACGTATCACGCCGGGAGCCCCTGGAAAAACCAGTTCCAATTTTTGAGAGACGATCCCGAGAATCCCGAGAACCGACTGCGGGCGTGGGGGATGAGCAAGGTGCTATCCGGGGATATCATCACAGAGCAGAATATCCATACGCTGGATGTGGCCAGTTGGATTCTCGATCGGCCGCCCGTTCAGGCCTCGGGAACCTGTGCACTGAAGGTGCGGGAGAAAGTGGGCGACTGCAACGATTGCTTCAACGTCGTCTACGAGTATCCCAACAACGTCGGGATCAGTTTCAGCTCGCGGCAGTTCGAGGGGCACGGCGCGCGCGGCGGCATACGCAACCGGATGTTCGGTTCACAGGGTGTTCTGGAGACCGAGTACGGCGGCGATGTCTTGATACGGGGTACGAAACCTTACGAAGGCGGAAAAAGCCCCAAGATTTTTACCGAGGGC
>CAYTDF010000073.1:3825-6626 GCA_964436365.1 uncultured bacterium
GCGCTGTCGAGAATATCGCCACCTTCCATAAGAATATCCTCGAACGCCGCTATGAAAACATCACGGTCAAACCGAGTGTGCGCAGCAACTTGGTGACCGTCCTTGGCCGGACAGCCGCGTATCGAAGAGGTGTCGTGCGCTGGGACGAACTCATGAAGAACCCCGAGACACTCGAAGCCGACCTGCGTGGGCTGAAGGAGTAGAAGAGGTTCTGCGCGGTTCCACGCGAATCTGGAATGTAAGAACAGAAAGATAGGACATTCCCAGAATGGACAGCAAGAGACTATCACGTCGGCAGATGTTGGCGACCATGCCCGGACTCGCCATTCTCCCCGCTCTAGCGAATGCCACGGAGATGCCAGAGGTTGCCCATCCCCGGGCGACATCCGGCGACAGTTCAGTGGAGCCGGATTGGGATAAACGGCTAACCGTTACTGTTGGACGTGAAAAAGCCGATCTCTGCGGAAACTCGGAAAAAGTTATTCAAGCCGCGGTCGATTATGTCGTGCGTTTGGGGGGCGGGACCGTGGAAATCATGCCCGGGGAATACCGTTTGAGAAACTCCATATTTCTTGACGCGGGTGTTCGTCTGCTCGGGAACGGCCTCGACACAGTACTCGTCAAAGAGCCCTCGGTAAAGACCCGGCTTGCCGCCAATTCCGATTGGTACGATCGGGAGATCACACTCGTGGATTCCTCAGGTTTTCAACTTGGGGACGGTGTCTGTTTGCACCTGGATGGCAAGGATGTGCTCAAGCGAACGTTGGTGGCACAGACAGGAAATCGATTCAAACTCGACAAGCCATTGCGAAAGAACTTCTGGCTCGAAAAATCTCCAACGGTAGAAACTCTCTTTCCTTTGCTGACAGCGGAGTACAAATCTGATTTCGTGATTGAGAATTTGACATTGGATGGAAACCGGACGAACAACAGGAACATGAACGGCAACTATGGTGGAGGCATCTGGGTCCAGGATTGCAGCCACATTGCGGTCCGCGGAATCACCGTACGAAACTATAATGGTGACGGCCTGAGCTGGCAGATATGCCACGATGTCGTCGTAAAGGACTGCCATGTGCATGACAATGCGGGCAACGGTCTGCATCCCGGGTCTGGCTCGCAACGGCCGCTCATGCAGGGCAACCGGTTAGAGCGGAATGCCATCGGCCTCTTCTTCTGCTGGGGAGTCACCTATGGTCTTGCGGAGGAGAACACGATCGAGGATAGCCTGAAGACAGGTATTTCGATCGGTCACCGTGATAATGACAACGTGATCCGCAATAACAAAGTTACCGGGAGCGGTGGAGCGGGCATTTCCTTCCGGGAACAGAACGCGCATTTCACCCCCTCGGGCAATCGGCTCGAAAGCAATCAAGTCGTAGACAACGGTTCTGAAGATGACGCGGCCGTGGAACTTCGGGGGGTGGCCGAAGGGAATCATCTGCTACAGAATACTATCCGTGAGACACGCGCACCCGCATCGCGTGCCGGTATTCGTATCGGCCCCAAAGTCGGTGACAATGAGATCCTCGACAACCTCATCGAGGGATTTAATACGGACATATCCGATCTACGGAATGGGTAGATTCATCCACCCTTCTTTTGTGCCCGCCAAACGGGAAGCACACGAGAACCCTGCAGATACGATATTCCCCCTACCCGCCCCATACTCCAGCTACGCTTGATCGCGCTCTGCCGTTCTTCGCCTCGTTCGAGAGCCGAATGCCCCGCCCGCAATCAAGAAGCATTTCCGGGCGTGAGGGACTGGGGGATCATGGCTCTCCTTCCCAGACGATGGAGAACGTGTGCCGCCCAGGCGGGACGGGCACATCAAGGCTACCAACGGACGGGCGTAGGTCACGACGATCGTGTCCAACGGACATTCGACACCGCTTGCCTGCCACGGCGGGATAGGCGCAGTGCACAGTTCCGCCGGGGCCAGAGACGTCACCCGTGATCGACGTTTCCGCAAAGACGAGTGAGACGCTACCTCCTGGATAGGCGACAGAAAGCTCGCCGTAAGTGAGATACCCGCCTCCCAAACAGGTCAGAGCCGACCAGCCTCGGCTCTCCTCACATCGCAGCACGCCAAACGTGCCGTCGAAAGAGATATCGTCGTTGGCGTAAGAGGCCCTCTGCGTTGCGAGTAGAACAACGTCACGCGTGTTGCCCACGGACACATCCACGCGCCGGACTTGGCCGCTGTCCGCCGAGTCCGATAACACCGTGGCGACGAGGTCGCCCATATCAAGGCGCCGGGGGTAGCCAATCCACAACCAGTCGCCGTCAGGAGGTATCTTCTCCAGTCGATTGCGCCCTTTCATCCCAACATCCGGTCGGCCCTGCAAGACTTCTATCTCGCGCTCTCGCATCCACGGCTCAAGCCAATCGCCACCGCCGCTCAAACGAGGTACGAGATAATGCACCTCGTAGTCGACACCCCAGTAGCCATGGAACCGAAACATGTTCCCTGAACGAGTTACATCGGTAGCGACAGCATAACAACACTGGTAGAGCTGCCGGCTGTCGTTGCAGTCATCCAGTACGACAAGATAGGGCACGCCCGCAAACGCTGCCGGCCCCGACTTGACGAGAAGGTAGTTTCGATAAAGGCCTGGCGCTTTGGCAAGGCCGTAATCGACGCGAACGCCGTCCGCGCCAATCGTGAAGAAGACGTCGGATTCTGTCAGAGTATTCGGCAGGGTCCGGCAAACCTCATCGGTGCTGTAGTTCCAAGCGTATCGGTCCACCGAAGTGTCCCATGGCACATTCCAGTTCTCGGTCTTGAAGTCGTCGCGCAC
>CAYTDF010000073.1:6636-11383 GCA_964436365.1 uncultured bacterium
GATCGAAATCTTTCGTGACAGGCGCTCCATAAGCATAGAGTTGGTATTGCCCGAAGTCGGGGTAGCCGTGGGAGCGCTTGAGTTGCGCGTCCACGAACAGTTCAAGTTCTTCGCCGGGGACGCTGAATCGGTCGCGACAGACGACGTAGCCATCCAGCCGAGCGCTCTTGAGTGTCTGGGGGCTGGAGGTGACGTCGAACAGACGCGGCGCAACGGTCATTCCCATGATCGTCTCTCCATCCGAGACAAGCTGTCCGCCCCATTCTTGCCACGCCCATTTGAGACGTCCGGCGAATGCCGGGTCGCGATCACACCAAAGAGCCGCACCCGAGGCGAGTACAGATGTATACCCGTTGTTCCAGGCACTTTCTCCCGTCCCCTGCGCCAGTCGCGCCGTGGGTCTCAGATGCAGCCAATTCTCGAGCATTCTCGCTGAGAATCCACCATTCGGCAGGGCCGGGCGAAGTACGTCTCGCCACCACGTGGGGACCGGCGCGCTTGAGGTCTCCACGAGCCAGTTAAAAAGGCCTTTCACGGATGAGTCGTCCAGAAGCATTTCGTCTGTGGCGTTCTCATAGGCTCCCAAGAAAGTGGTAAGGGCACTCAGCGTCACTAAGGCATAGTTGGAACTCTCCGGCCACGTACCGCCGGGAAGCACGTTCCCCTCCATCTGCTTGGCGAAAGACTCAGCGGCATGGTCGATCCAGACGCGTGAGCGGGGATGGCCGGGAAACAGCAAACCGCAGAGACCCACAGCGGTATAGCGGTCCGTGTTTCCGTTCCACCACCAGTAGCCTCGACCTGTCTCCATGTATTCTTCCCAGCGCCCGTCTGGGTGCTTTTCCAGGTAGTAGGCCAGCGACGCAAACAAGGCCCGTGCTTCACAATCCTCGGTCCGCGACATGACGCCGCTGGATTCGATTAGGTCGTACACCAACAGGCTGTGTCGAAAGAACTTGGCGAGTGTGACGTTTCCTCGATCCCACTCCTCACCGCTGGGTGGCCTGCGCCCAAAGGCGAGGGCATGTTGACGCATGTGGGCGAGCATCTCGTTCTTCGCGTGTTCCGCATACTCGCTCTCCCCTGTGATAAGAAACGCGAGCGCCAGAGTGACACCCTTCGGCCATTGGGTCTGGTTGCCATTCATCCACAACGCGGTCTCCGGTTTCCACTTGTATCGGCGCGCCGTATTTAGAATTGAATCGCGAATCGGAGTCAGTTCCGGGCGCAGACAAGCGCGGCGAAATCGATCCACCTCTGAAGCCTTGATAGCCACCCGGGGATGCTCTGAACGAACCTCGCTCCACTGGAGAATCCAGTCGTGGTCGAGGGGAAGCGAAGCGGGATACCGATACGGCCTCAATCGTTCCGGCACGTCGTGTGCGTCGGCATGAAAACGGGGCGGTTCTGTGGTTCGTTCCTGTGTCAGGTACACGGCTTTGACGAGCGCCCACGCTGTCGGCTTCTCCACATTGGCCTTACGGATAGAAACCTGCGCGCCTGGCTCCATGGATACGACTCCGCAGTCGTACCATCCTTCATAGTCTTTGTCCGCAGCATAGCGTGGCGTGTCGTCGAGGCTGGTGGTCACGACGATAGCCCGATCGCGCTCAGGCTCGTCCAGCGCCCAAACCCACAGGCGATAGTTGACTTCGTCGGCCTCGTCGAACCGAACGCTGCACGCCCCCTCCCACCAGCTACGGATGTATTCGGCCTTATCGTAGTTGGTGAGGATTCCCTCGGCATCTACATAGTGCCAATCCTGTGGCCTGAGTTCTGGACGCCGCCAATGTTTCCCCGACCAATATCCCCAGGCCCCCTCGGAAAGCCCGTACCCCAAGAGATGATCGAAGTCACGCGCGCACCGATATAAGAGACCGGAGGTGGCCGCCGGTGAGGGAGAGAAAAGCGCCGCCGTCAGTATCCCCCAGACCAGCATCCATTTCCCGATTCGCATTGCATTCCTTTTCTCTCGCGTGAAGCGAGAGGGGGGGGCTCGCTCAGTTGGCCTGTGCCTGTATCCGGAGGCGGTTGTTGAGACGCACGTTGTCCGGAACCCGCTGATCTGGATCAATCCATACTTCAAAAACAGATGCGAGTTTCTCCTCGGGAATGGCAAGATGAACGGTCTCGGTTCTGGCCGTGAGGTCCTCCGGCCAATCAATGGGAGGCACAGTCGTTTGAGCCAGGATCGTGCCATCCTCGTCCAGCAGCCGCACGTCTGTAGATGAAGCGTTTGCGATACCGATATTGTGAACCGTAACCGAAACGCGGCCCTCTCGTGCATCTCGCTCGATGCGAATGTCCTCTCGCCCGATCGCCAGGTCGGCCCGTGGTGTGTTGTCGCGCGGGAAGGTTCGGAGCCGTTCGAATGTCAGGATGCAGGGTCGCTGCGACGGAAGTTCGAATGGGAACACCTGCCCACGTTCCAGCACCTCGTACTCGGTCGAATGTCGTCTGTCTTCCTCCTCTTGCGTCACCCGATATTCGCCGGGCTCCAGCCGCCACAATCGTGCCTGGACCGACATGGGCTCGACGTCGAAATTGTACAGGCGCACACGAAGGCGTTCACCGTCGGCCGATGTGACGAAGGCCGCAAAATCCCTCGTTTTGACGCCCTCCCAAGTGACGTGGTACGTGGGGTATGGATACATTTCGAACCCGCCCGTGTACATCGAGAAAATTGGACCGGGATAGAGCGGCATGCGATCCGTGTACACGACAAGTTCCGTCATCTCCGGAAAATTAATGCGCATGTTTCCGATGGCTTCTTGCATTTCGTCCAGCAACGGCCGTTCGTCGTCTGTCAGGAGAAACCGTGTGTACGCCGAACCGTGCGTGCGAAGAAATGCGTCGTAATCCTCGATGCCCGCGCCGTGCCGAAACAGTTGCGCCGCGTAGGACGCGAACCGGCCCAGACGCGCCGCAGCCCATGCGGGGCTCCCATGGGGTGCTTCGGGTTGCGGGTTATCGAGATAATCGAGGTACAACCGTAGCTGCGAGCGCAGTGGCCCGAGCAGCCGCGTATCGTCCGTGGCCAGGTAGGCCGACAGCAGATGCTCATAGGTATACTTCTGCGTGCTCGGCCACTTGAAATAGCTCCAATACAGATCCGGGTCTGTCCAATCGGGGCCGTAGCCATCGGGGCTACCGTCCTCGAAACGGATGGCAGCGGGGAGAATGCCCGCGGGCTTGCCCTCGCCCGCGCGTGCCGTGGCATCGACCCACGACAGCATCCACTCGTGGTAAAGTCGCAGGAACCCTGGATGCCGGTTGTACCAGAGCAGCATTTCTCCATGGCGCGCGGCCCGGCCGTGGTACGGCACATCGACGGTATGCGGTTTCTCCTCTTTCACGGTCGATGCGCCCATGATGACGCTCCTGAAGAGCCGATAGCCGTTTGGCGTAACGCCCGTCCAGACGCGTTCGAACAGCTGCATGGTGAGCATGTTCCGCTCGATGTATTTGGGATTTCCGTAGTCGAGCATGATGCCCCAGGGTTGCGTATCCGATGACGGTTCGGCCGAGTGTTCGACGTCACGCATGGTCGATTCGTAACCGTTCGTGAGAATGCCACTCTCCCAGAGGCCATCAATGAGCCTGAACATGCCCTCGCGCACCACTGTGCTATCACCGCAGAAGACGACGATAGGCCACCGGCGCAAGAGTTCGCAGTCGTCACCCCAGCCACCCCCGAGTTGGCCGTCCGGCGCCATCCGATTCGTCACCCACCAACTTATAACTGCATCGCATCGTCCGAGAATCTCGCGGGCGAGGACCGCCCACTTCGGAGCGTTGTCCGGTACGTTGTCCGGTAGATAGGCCTCGCCCCACGGTATCTCCTCCCCGTTGTAGATGCGAAGCGTCTCGTTCTTCGGATACTTGGCCAACAGCGTCTCAAGAAACCACGGGAATTCATGCGTGCTCGGAACCTGTTCGAAGGACGTCTGATCCCCCGAATGGACGCGCAAGTTGTGCCACAGCGCTTTGTCGTAGAGCGCCTCGCCGGGTTTGAAACGCTCAAATCCATCGTCTGCGCAAGACAACCGTTTCGCGCCCAACACAATGGGGCCGTTCTCCTGAGATAACTCTTTCGAAACATCGGCCCGTCTCGCGGCCAGCGCAAACTCACGGCATGTAGCGGCCAACTCGCCGCTGTCCCAATCATCCGGATGTGTCGCGTGGTACCGCTCGGCCAAAGCCTGTGCGCGTTCAACACGTTCGACGTCGCGCTTGCAGTGAAGGTTCCCCGCAATCCAAGTGAGAAGATGCGCCTGCAACAAGGCGGCATCGGGACCGGTCACACGTTCGAGCGCCGTCGCCGCTTCCTGCAGATCTCCCGACCGGTAAAGGGTGAAAGCAGTGCGCAGTTCGGGGCTATCACAACCCGGTTCGCGCAGCACCAACTTCCCCTGCTGAACGCTCAACGCCGGGACCGAGGCCGCAGGGTGAATCTCAATCGCGTTGATCGCGTTTACCGGTTCATAGTTGCGGAGAGTGTCGTCGGACGTGTCCATCGTGAGGAGTTCGCCATCCACCCAGGCTTCGGCCGTGTTGTGGAAGCGGATATCGATTCGATTATTCGTAACACGCACACGATTCCGTGTCGTTCGGTCCGTGACAAACCCTCCCCAGTTCAGGCGCGTCGATAGCCCGTGCATGACCGTCTCGCCATCGATCTCCCAGAACAGGTTTCGGCAAGGCCGATAGGGATCGCCACAGGTAATTCGCACCCAATAATCACCGT
>CAYTDF010000073.1:11393-13271 GCA_964436365.1 uncultured bacterium
TCGACACGGAACGTAATGTCGTTGGGATCGTGCAGCCCGTCCCGCGTCAGTAGGTTCGTGGGTTCCCAGTGAGGTTTTTTCTTCTCGCTCCGATTCGAATCAGTGTGTCCCCAGTTGACCCAGTAAGGAAGAGTCTCGGTTCGGTCGAAATCCGCCGCGGCCACCCGAGACCAGCCGTACCCTCTGTCGGGCGTATGCAGATCGTTTTTCAGCACACGTGTGTACCCGTCCGCAACCGGAGACGTCGGCGTGCCCATGTCGAAACGATAGATCAGTGTCGGTGCGGCGCAGGTGAGACGGCCGTGAATGAGAAGAGAAACCGCCACACTCGCCGAGAATAGGAACTTGCTCATCTCCATGTACCTCGCCCTTTCCAGAAATGAATCAGGAACGCCCGGTCCTTCGCTCGATGGACATCGAGTCAACGCGCAATAGTGTGAGCCGGGGCGTTCAAGAAGTGTACTGCGGAATCTCCATCAATTCACCGTCTTTCAAAGCCGATTGGTGGGCCACGATTCCAGAGACCGTCATATTGAGCGCCATGGCGATGTCCACAAGAGGCGTACGGTTCTGGAGAATCGCCGAGACAAACTCCTCGCACAGATAGCCGTGTGAACCGCCATGCCCGCCAGCGGGCACGTTCGGCGGCAGTGGTGGTTTGGCAAGAGCGATCTTCGAGACATCCGCGAGTCCATCGTAGTTTGTGCCTGTCATAGACCCTTTCTGTCCGCGGACACGCCCAACCTCGCCGTGGAAGCCGGGGGTATCCCAACTGACCGCCATGCGAGCCATGCCGCCGTCGCTGGCGCGGAACAGCGCGATCTCCGTGCCAAAAGGGTTCTTGTAGGCGTTGTTCTCAGGCATCAGTGCCTCGACGACGCTCGGTACGCCCATACACGACACCTCGGTGAAACTCCCGCCGGTGACGCACATGGAATAGCCGTTTGAATGGGTCGGATACCACTGGGGTGGCCCCCCAATGCGCCAGCCCTTATACGAACCGATGGGCTTATCCGCATAATGATAGTACTCACCCTCCGTGTAAATCATATTCCCGAAGCCACCGGCACGGTAGATTTCCCGCATGGCATAGCAGTCGTTGCGGAAGGCCGTCGTCTCGAACATCATGTACTTCAGTTTTGAACTCTTCACGGCGGCGTACAGACGCTCGGCGTCCTCCAAAGAGCCGAAGACGGCCGGGACCGCACACGCCACGTGCTTACCGTGCTTCAAAACATCGATGCAGTGCCGTGCGTGACTGGGGGCGTCGGTCGCCACAAAGACCGCTTCGATGGTGTCGTCCTTCACCAGTTCCTCAAGCGAAGGGTAGGTCTTCTCGCAGCGGCACACCTTCGCCAATTCGCTACATCGATCGGGGAAGAGATCGCTTACGGCGGCCACCTCGACATTGGGATGGTCCTGAAATCCGAAGGCCGCTCCGAAACGGCAGACGCCATAGCCCACGATACCCACTCGGATTTTCCGGTCAGAAATCGGTTCCCATACCTTCCCTTTCTGCGTGGTGGTCTCGGTCTCCTCAAAGCCCTGAATGCTCTTCTGTTCGGCAGCGGCCAGCCGCCCCAAGCCGATAAGTCTGGCACCCGCACTGGCCTCTTTCAAGAACGATCGCCGTGAACTGGATTTCATTGTCGTCTTCCCTTTCTTGGTTCAAGCCGAGATATCCTAGCGGAATCTTCCACTCGCTTTTCGAACGGGCCGTTCCAGGGACATCTCCGCGATGAAGGTCTTCGATATCTCCGCCAGCACGATAACCTGCCTCTTCTGGCCCGTCAATCACTCTGTGGAGAATCATGCTTGACTTGGCCATTGACCGAAGACCGCACGTTCTGCAAGCTGAGCCGTTCTCTTGTCGAACAG
>CAYTDF010000074.1:0-1516 GCA_964436365.1 uncultured bacterium
CGGCTTGTTTCTGCAACCGTCCCGCTGCTAAACTGCAAAACTCAATCCAAACGAACAGATCACGTTGCCGGAGGATCATCATGGAAAAAAGTGGAATCCTGACGAGACGAGCCTTCCTTCATCGAAGCGCCGCCGCATTGACGATCCCCGCGTTCGTGCCCTCTAGCGTTTTGGCCGCGCCCGGTCCCAACGAACGGATCGGTATCGGTATGATCGGTGTCGGACGGCGCGCCGGCGAGCTGATGAGAAGCCTGACCAAAGATGCGCAGATCGTGGCTATCAGCGATATCAACCAAGAACGGCTGGATCGGCTCACCGCCAAGCGCGATTGGAAGGCCTTTACGAATTACCGGGAGCTTTTGGAACTCGACGAAGTCGACGCGGTGATGGTGGCCACGCCGGACCACTGGCATACCGCGCCCAGTCTGCACGCTTGCCAGGCGGGGAAAGATGTCTACTGCGAAAAGCCGCTCACGCTGACGATTCGCGAAGGGCGACTCTTGGTGCAGGCGGCGCGGAAATACAAACGTATCTTCCAGATCGGTAGCCAGCAGCGTTCCATGGAGCCTTCGCGCATCGGCTGCGAACTGGTGCGCAACCAGCGTCTCGGCAAAGTGCACACGGTCCACGGCAACAACTACCCCAGCCCCTGGACTCAGGCGTTTCCCACCCAGCCCGTGCCGAAAGGCCTGGATTGGGATGTGTGGATGGGGCAGACGGCTGTGCGCGGCTACCACGAAGATATCTATCTGCCGCGCGCAAAACCGGGATGGATTTCGCTGCAGCCCTACTCTGGCGGCGAGATGACCGGTTGGGGTTCGCACGGCCTGGATATGGTGCAGTGGGCTCTGGGGACGGATCAAACCGGTCCGGTCGAAGTTTGGCCGGTGGGCGAGGGGACGACGTGCCAGGTTCATTACCGTTACGCCAACGGGATCGTGCTCAAACTCGACAACAAAGGCCCCGCCGGTGGCGCGCGGTTTGTGGGGGAAGACGGCGACGTGCTGGTCGACCGCAATAAATACGAAGCCAATCCGATGGAGATCGCGAAAGAACCGGCCTCCGGCTCCGAACAACGCCTGTATGTCAGCCGACACCATCAGCAGAACTGGCTGGATTGCATTCGCAGCCGCGAAGCGCCGATCGCGGATGTTGAGATGGGGCATCGTTCGGCGACGATGTGCCACTTGGGCAATATCGCGCGTTGGGTGGGCCGGAAACTGCAGTGGGATCCCGACAAGGAGATCTTTCCCGGCGACGACGAGGCCAACGGCTATATCGCACGCCCTCAACGCGCCCCGTATCAACTGCCGGAGGTGTGAGAAAGTTCGCGGGCGCTAGGGGGTGTCTGGTACCCGTGCCCCTCGATACAAAATCAAGTTTGACAACTTGATTCCACTCGGGAACACGGAACGTAGTGTACCGGACAATACCGTGAGCGCTATCTGTAGTTCGATGAAGACTCCGCTGTGCTGACGGGTTGCAAGGTCGAGAATTCATCCAGCCGGATGTCGAG
>CAYTDF010000074.1:1526-13147 GCA_964436365.1 uncultured bacterium
TCTTGCCCAGCCTCGACGCTTCGGGTCTCACCGTTCGCGGTTATTTCCTTGCCCTCGCCGCCCGCGCCACGGGTGAATGTGCAGTCTCTGTAGCGAACATGGGAGCGGACCAGCTCGATCCCGTCACCGCCGGGACCGGCGTTGGAGGACGTTCCATGCGGGCCCTGATCGAACCAAAGAAGATAAAGATAGCCATACGCTCCTTCACCGCCACGATAGTGGCCACCTCTGATTTCAAGCGTTGAATCCTGCACGTGTAGCCCGTCACCTCCCACGCCTCCATAGTGGTCACGGACTCCGTGGATTCCCTTTCCAGACCAACCGCCTGGGCTCGCCTGAAGGACACAGTTTGAGAAGTCGATGACCGTGTCGGTGCAGGCCCGTACCAAGACGGCGTGTTCTCCCGGCATAGCTTTTAGAACCCGCCCTCGTGGATCACGAGTCGCGGCAACTTCGATAATCTCGCACTCGCGTGGCGTTACAGTGCTGTTGGAAAGCTCGTCCAGTCGCAGCCCCCCGATCCTCGTTTCATGAATGGCAATCTCAGCATCGTCTGCGGGGCCGAGGACAAGAGCGGCATCGGCAACTTCCCACGGTCCTCCACCAAGCCTGTACGAATAGACCTTCCCATAATAGTTCAGTTCACAGCGCTCGATCGAGCAGGAGCCCTGGACGATCAGTCCACTGGTACAGAGCGACGAGTCGCGCAACGTCAGATTTCCATTGCGCACAACCATCTGAGTTCCAACGCGATAATCTGCATAGGTGTCGATATAGAGGTAAATACAGGGCTTTTCCATACGCAGGTTTTGTAGCACGAGGTTCCCATTCTCAACGAGCAAGGTTTTCGGCGGTTCGTCGTCGTACCACCAGCGATCGTCGGGATCATCGCGACTCAGCTCACCGCACAGGACCTGGGCCGGTTGTTCGGGGGAGCGGCCGATGATGGTGATGTCCTTGCTACGGATTACGATCTCCCCGCCCCAGTCGGCCGTGTCCGCATCGATAAGAATGACGTCCCCGCTTTGCGCGAGTTCGACCGCTTCTTTGACCGTGCTCGCATCGGTCGGCACGGTGACGGTTTTTGCGGAGGAGACCCGCAATCCAAATGTGAGTATGAGAACAGAAAAGACAACTCGAACCCTGGAAAACATACAACCCTCCTGAGGCTATCTGGCCAGATCTTACTCGTATTATAGCGTGCGTTAACAATACTGACTCAACATCTGTGCGATTCGGTAGCAGGGCCTTAGCAATCCACAAACAGGTTGACCTCTCCGTTCCGCCCGGCCTATGCTGTACTCGTAGAAAGGAGCATGCCATGAACTGGAATGAACTGATCCAATGTGAAATCGAGACCACCTACAAGACGGCAGAGGGGTTGCTGGACCTGGTGGATGATGAGGCCCTTGGCTGGAAGCCATCCATGGGCGAGAACTGGTTGACCACGGGCCAACTGCTACGTCACATCGCTGACGCCAGCGGTGGCGCTTTTCGGGGATTTGTGACCGGCGATTGGGGTCTGCCGGAAGGTATGGACGTGAGCGAGATGACGCCCGAAGAGATGCTGCCCCCGGCGGAAGCGTTTCCGACTGTGGAAAATGTCGCCGAGGCCAAGAAACTCCTAGGGGCCGATAAACAGCTGGCGATGGATATGCTGGCCCAGTGTAACGAGACGGATCTCGCCGAGAAGAAAGTGACGCCGCCCTGGGACCCAAAGGAACAGATTTTGGGGCATATACTGCTTCAGATGGTGGGGCACCTGGGTTCGCACAAGAACCAGCTCTTCTACTATCTGAAACTGCAGGGCAAGCCGGTCAACACCCAACACCTTTGGGCTATGTGAGTCGTTTTCGCCTACTGCCGGTAGATGTTGATGGCGTGGGCGAGGACCGCTTCCGGTTCTGTGTTTCGGAAACGGTTTAACACGTCGAGAGGAAATGGCGGGTAGCGGCTCCAGAGGGCGGTTTGACTGATGACGATGATGCCCGGCTCGTCGACGTTCGCCGCGCTCAACGGTACGGCGGGGATGGTGTAGAGCTCGACCGATTCCCAAGGGCCGAAATACCAGAAGCGAATCCTGTCGATCTTGTTTTCGCGTACGTAACGTTCCAAATCCGGCAAAGCCTGGCCCCAATCGCTGTTTGAATCCAAGGCCCAACGAACACCCGCGTCTGGCCCCCCGGCGGGCTCGTTGAAATAAGAGAGCTCGTAGGGATGTGTGCGTAGAGAACTCGACGCGTGTGCCGCCAGTAGGATCAATCCCACCAAGACGGCGAGCCTCGGTGCGATACGCTTTACGTGTCGATTGTTTCGCCGCAACCGAACCAACAGACGCGGTACGGTGTAAGCCCTCGGCAAGAGCCCATCGCGCACAGCCAGGCCGATCCAGAGACACCAAAATGGAACCAGAGGCAGTGCGTGCCGGTAGCCTATCTGGACCCGGTTGAGTGTGACCAGCGCCACGGCGATGACCAACGGGACCAGGATCATCACTTGAAACTTTGGGTCGCGGTAACGCCGTTTACGAATAATCACGAGCAGGCCGATGAGTAGCAGCGCGTGAAAGGGAAGCGTGTGTTTCACGACGAAAAGCGTTGGGTAGTAATCCCACAGCCCGGTGTACCTCATGCTTCCCCGGAAATAACTGTGCTGCCCTTTCTGCATACGTTCGCGTTGGGAGAGGAACGATTGGATGTGCGTTGCGGCGGGGAGGTGTTCGTACGCTGACCGAGTATCTTCTCGATCCGTGCCGCGGGCTCCAGTGTCGAAAAAATACCCGGCCCAGATGACGGCGTAGGCGCAGAAGACGAGCAATACGAGTAGGCCCACGTAGCGCGCCTCGGTACCGATACGGCTGGACTTGGTGCTATTCCAGGTGAGTCTTCCGCGCAGGGTCTTCGAAAAGCGGGCGGCGAGCCAAAACGCCGGAATCAGCATCACCGCCGCGTGTTTGGCCAGACACGCCAACCCCAGGGCGATAGCCGCGCCTAGGAACCGCTTCCACCGGGGTTTGTGCAAGAAGAGGTCGAAGGCCATCGCCGCTAGAAGGATCATCGATGTCGCGCCGAGATCGTTGGTGATCAGAGAGCCATGGGCGAGCATGTTCGGTTCGAAAGTCAGAACCGCTTGGGCGGCTAGCGCGGGGACTGAGCCCAGGCGCAACCGTGCCCACTGAAACAGCAGGACCGCGCACAAGAGGGATAAGAAGATCGTACCCCACCGCGCAGTGGAGAGAATACCGAGATACTCTTCGCGGTTGGCTTCCAGAAACGCACGGGCGATGTCGCCGAGCCGGGCGGTCTCCCTCCAGGCCGCGCTGTCATAGGGCAAGACCGGTTTGTGAAGGAGAAGAACGGGGATGGCGTTGACGTAGTTTTGCAGAGGTGGGTAATCGTACGTATAACGGAGATCGCCCGAGGCTAGAGTCATGTTGCCGATGGCCAGATGCGTGGGCGCGTCGACGGTCGGGCCGATGGCGTTGCCGATATCCCGTAACAGCGCCGCCTGGATCAGCAGCAAGCCGATATGGATGCCATAAACCCAGTAGGCGGATCGTTTCATGGGCACTGTGCAGTTCTTGCAGGTGGGGCGGTTGTTGGACGGGGTGTGAACGATTCCTTGAGCAATGCGGGTGCGGTGGCCAGACCGCCCCAGAGGATCGAGGCGGTAAGGAAACATTCATGCGTGCACGAGCAACGGGTCTTTTCGATCCAACGGCGCGCGCGGTCGGCTTTTTCGCCGTTCAGAACGGCGCGCAGGTCGTAGCCGTTCTCGCGGAGATTGCCCAAGAGCGGTTCGACGGGTTGGCCATCGAGTACGAGCGCCTCTTTGGGAACATCGTCGAGAGTTTCGCAGACAGAGACGGCACCGTCGGAATAGAGCACGCAGATCGCGTCCGCCGCCTTGCAAGGGAGATCGCTGGCTTGGCCGTTGACGACCTGCTCGATGGCCTTGCGGGTCAGACGGTTCTTTCCACGCTGAAGGATGGGTTTGAGCCCGCGTTGCCGTTCCTTGTGATAGGCCTCCAGCCGTTCGGCAAACTCCCGGTAGCGGGCAAAGGGGACCTGTTTGAGGGTGTCGTCCGCCAGCCGACCCCGGACCATGTTGACTGAGAGCCGGTCCACACCCCAGGTGGAGAGTTCATCGTAGAGCGCGTCCAGCTGGTGTAGGTTCTTCCCGGAGACCGTAATCACCAGCGAGGTGAGCAGACCGGGGAAGCGTTCTCTGTTTTCCACGAGGGTTTGTACGGTCGCGCGAGCCTTCTCGAAGGTACTCGGCGCGCCACGCATCTCGTCGTGGATATCTTGCAGGCCGTCGATGGAGACGCCCAGATCCAAGGTCAGATTCGGAGAGAGTTCGAAGATGCGCTCGACGAGAGGCAGGGTGCGTTGAGGTAGAGTGCCGTTGCTGATGACGCCCATGCGCCGGGTCCGGGCGTGGGTATAGAAGAGCGCGATGATTTCGGGGAGATCCTTGCGCAGGAGCGGTTCGCCACCGGTAAGACGTAAGAAATCGAGAGGAGCCACGCCCTCAGCCACCCGCTGGATCTCCTGCAAGCTGAGATCGTCATGCTGGCCCAGCTCTTCCAAATAGAAACAGTGTTTGCAACGTAAATTGCACTTGGAAGTGACGTAGAAGATCAGGTAGTGGGGACGGCGTGTGGCCCAGAGAAGCACGGTTACTGTATCTCCCAACAGTTCTTCGCGATTGAAAAACGCTGAGCGCCCGACCCCCCGTCTCTCAGCCACTGAGGGCACTGCGTGCGCCCGGCAGTCTCCTCCGGCGGAAAAGAGCTTCGAGAGACGCTCTACCGATCACTTTAAGGAAGCGTACCCGTGGGGATTGGGAAACGGTAGGTTCTTGGGCGGGACGCGGCTCTAGCTCTTTGGCTCGCGTTCGGCGCGCTTGCGGAGGATATCGACCAGCTTGGCGACAGTTTCGTTGCTTGGATCCAGCTCGGCCGCACGCTGGATGGCCTCGTAGGCTCCCTGGATATCCCCAGTGATCCGTAACGATTCGGATAGGTCTCGGTAGGTCTGAACGTTCCGGTCGTTCACCTTCACCGCTTCCCCGTAATAATACGCCGCCTGTTTGTGGTCGTTCTTGTCGGTGTGAGCCACAGCCAGATTCACGAAGATGACATCACGATGGACTGGGGCGGTTTCGAGCGCCCGCTTCCAGAGTTCGATGGCTTCATCGGTGCGCCCCGCGGCGTAGGCCGCTTCGGCCTCCTCGGTGAACGACACAGCATCCCAATTCTGATACAGCCGCACCGAAACGAAAACCAGAATGGCGAGTAGAAGAACCCGCACGCCCATCTTGAGGTAGCTCGAAAACGAGACTCGCTTTTCGCCTTTCTCTTTCCGGAAGCGAACCGGACCATCGTAAAACTCGGACACGATCACCCTCCTCTAAGGAGTCTTTCTACACGGTTGTGATGCCGGACCTGGTGCGCTCTTTCTATTCATGGTCGCACCCGATGTGAGCGTTGTCCATCTATTTTTCATCACGTCTTGTCACAAATTGTCAGGAGTTGTCAGGGCTTCCGGGAGAGGATGGTGGCGCATTTGAGTCTTTCCCGGGGTAGACCGCAGGCCGGGTTTCCTCCAGAATCGACGCAAGCCACCATGGATTCTCCGGCGCGAATACGTCCGCCGGTGCGAGCCTGGCTGAGTCAAACAGAAAAGGGGTCTATGACGATGAACGAACATATGGACCATCCCTGCCGTTGCTGCGCGAAACCGGTCTGCCCGAGCGTGTCGGCAGGTGGCGTGGATCGGCGGGTCTTTCTCGCGGGAATGGGCGCGGTTGCGGCCACTTTATTGGCCGCGAGTGCGGCGAGCAACTCCAAAGAACCCGACCACAAGCCGCCCGAGGCGAAGACTCTGATTGTCCAGCCCCTGCTGATCCACAGCATCCCGAAAAGACGGGAAGCGGGTAGCTGGCGGAGTTGGGGAGCGATCCAGACCCAAGCGGACGCGGCCGAAGAGCAGGACCGCATCGGCCGCGAACTGGGGGCGATGAAGAAGAAAGCCGATTTTGGGCTCGAAGTTCGCCCGCTTATCGCTGTGCAGACCGCCGAAGAGGCGGCGCGCGTGGCGGGTAAGGACCACGACGTGCTGATCATGTACGCCGCCGGGGGCGGGACACAAACTGTCGAGGCGGCCTCGAATCCCGACAAATGGACGATCATGTTCGTGCGGCACCGGTCGGGGCCGGTCTATCTCTGGTTCGAAATCGCCCACAACCGCTATCTGCGGAAGACAGTGGATACGTTCGGTCAGCCGGGGATGGGAGTCCGGGACGTGGTGGTGGATAGCCACGATGAGATTCTGTGGCGCTTGCGCGCTCTGGGCGGCCTGAAAAACACGCTCGGCAAACGCATGATCGCTGTCGGTGGCATGAGCGGTTGGGGCCGGGGTGGCCGGGATGCGCCGGATGTGACTCGGAATCTCTGGAAGATGGACTGCCCAGAGGTCACCTACAGAGACCTCGGCACCCGTATCCAGCAAAAACGCCAGAACGCCAACATGGTCAAATGGTGCAACAACGCGACCGAGACGTTTCTGAAAGAGCGGAATGTCTCGTTGGATACCTCAGAGGAGGCGGTCAAGAACGCCTTTATCCTGACGGAGGTGTTCAAAGACCTGATGGACGAGGCCGGTACGGATTCGATGACCGTGAACTCCTGTATGGGTACGATCATGCCCATCTCCGAAACCAGCGCCTGCCTGCCCCTGAGCCTGCTCAACGACCAGGGATACACAGCGTTCTGCGAATCGGATTTCGTGGTGATCCCCTCCGGGGTTCTGCTTCACTATATTTCCGGCAAACCGGTCTTCCTGAACGATCCCACCTATCCGCACGATGGGGTCGTGACCCTGGCTCACTGTACCGCGCCACGCAAGATGGACGGCGAACGTAGCGAGCCCACTAAAGTCCTGACTCACTTCGAGTCCGACTATGGCGCGGCCCCCAAGGTGGATATGAAGATCGGTCAGAAGATCACCGTTCTCGATCCCGATTTTGCGAGCAAACGCTGGATGGGTTTTGAGGGCGAGATCATCGAGAACCCGTTCTACGACATCTGCCGCTCGCAGATCGATGTGCAATACGGTTGCAACACCGACAAGCTGAACGAAGAGACGCGCGGTTTCCACTGGATGGCCTGCTATGGCGATTATCTGAAGGAGACCGGTTACGCGTTGGAAAAAGTCGGCGTCGACTGGCTCAACCTAACCTAATCACCGCGTGCGGGGACGGTCCAACGACAGGCCGTCCCCGTATGGGCCTTCATTGCTTCTTCCAGCATCTCTACCCTACCCAGAGCACTACAGTCCACCTGTGCGTGAGGGAACGAGATGAGCGAAAAGACCACCCCCAAAGTCACCTACGCGGATTCCGGCGTCCATATCGACGCGCTCGACGCTGTCAAACGGCGGATCGGGAAGGCAGTGGCCTCAACCCACGGCCCCAGAGTCCTGTCTAAGCACGGCGCGTTCGGCGGACTGTTCGATATTGCCGGACTGCGGGAAAAGGACCCCGTGTTGGTCGGTAGCGTCGACGGGGTCGGCACCAAGGTGAAAGTGGCCCAGCAAATGGGCAGGTTCGACGGGGTGGGCCTCGACATCGTCAACCACTGCATCGACGACCTACTGGTGGGCGGCGCGCGGCCGCTGTTCTTTATGGATTACCTGGCCTCTAGCCAGATGAAGAACGATGTGGCCGAGGCGGTGGTGACCAGTATCGCCGACGCCTGTAAGCAAGCGGGAATCGCTCTGCTGGCAGGCGAGACGGCGGAGATGCCGGGCGTGTACTGCGAAGGCGAGTTCGACGTTGTGGGCTCGATCGTGGGGGTGGTCGACCGGAGCCGAATTCTCGATGGGAGCGCGGTGCGGCCCGGGGACGTTCTCTTGGGCCTGCCCTCTACCGGCCTGCATACCAACGGCTACTCGCTGGCGCGCCGGGTGCTTGTCGACGCGCCGGGACGTAGCCTCGACGATACGGTGCCGGGGACGGAAGAGAGCGTCGGCGATGCCCTGCTCAAGCCGCATTGCTCATATCTCCCCCAGGTGACGGCCTGCTTTGAGCGCGGGATCGAGATTCACGGCCTTTCGCATATCACCGGTGGTGGCTACGAAGGCAACATCTCCCGCGTCATGCCGAAGGGCTGCTGCGCGGTTGTTCATGCCGGATTGTGGGAACCTCTGCCGATTTTCAAGTTGATCCAAGAAACGGGACCGGTCGAATCGAGAGAGATGTACCGCGTCTTCAATATGGGGATGGGTTTTGTGGTGATCGTGCCCCCGGAGCAAGTTGAATCCGGGTTGGAGGCGATGCCCGGGGCGGTCAAGATTGGTGTTGTCGAAGAGGGTGACGCAACGGTAGGCGGTGCGGTGGAGGTCCTGGGGGTTTGAGTTGGTCTGGACGGCCCTGTTCTTACTTATGTACGCAGCAGAACACGGCCGGGGCGCTTTTCGGTAGAATTTTTAGCGGCAACCACGGGTGTTCCGTTCACAAGCACCCAATCGAATCCTACGGCCGGATGATGTGGGTCGCCATAGTCTGACAAATCGACGACATCTTCCAGGCGAAATGCGACGAGGTCCGCCGCAAAGCCCTTTTGAATGGCTCCTCTGCGTTTTAGGCCGAAATGTTCGGCCGGCGCCGAGGTGATTCTGCGGATCGCTTCCGGCAGGGGGATTCGTTTCCGGTCGCGGATGTAGCGCCCGAGGAATCTGGCAAAGGAGCCGTAGGCTCGGGGATGAGGGCAGAGTTGAGCCAGGGGACCTGTGGGAGATTGCAGCGCGCTGTCCGAGCCCAAGAAACAGCGAGGGTGCTCCAGAACTCGCTCCACCTGCTCTTCTTCCATACTGAAACAGGCGATCTGAATCGCCCCCCGACTCTCTAGGATCAGTTCGATCGCCACTTGTTCGGGGGGGCGGCTCATCTCTTGGGCGATCTCGTCAAGTGACTTTCCTTGATGAGAGCGATCCGCTCCGCCGCTATCGGTGATGATAACACCCGCAAAGCCGCTATTGCGGGTCACACGCTCCCGGAAGTGCTTTTCCCAACGGGCGCGGTCTTCGCACACACGCTCCAGGAATCGCGCCCGTCCCCCCTCCCAGAGCGATGACGGCAGGAAGATCGGCATGTGGGTCGAGACAGCCGTGTAAGGATAGGCGTCAAAGGCGACGCGGACTCCGCGTTCCAGCGCACCTTCGATCAAGCAAAATACCTTGTCAATCTGTCCCCAGAACGGCTTTCCGGCCACCTTGAGATGGGATATTTGGAGTTTTACATTGGCTTCCTCGGCAATCTGGATCGCCTCGCGGATGGCATCGAGGAGAAACTCTCCTTCGTCGCGCATGTGGGTTGTGTAGACGAAATCTTCAGAGTCCGCCGCACGAGCCAGTTCGATCAGCTCCCGGCGATCGGCGAACGCGCTTGGCGCGTACTCCAAACCGGAAGAGATTCCCCACACGCCCTGCGACACCGCCTGTCTCACCGCCTCGCGCATGGCGTTCATTTTGGCCGCGGAAGGTGGACCGGGCTCGTAGCCATTGATGGAGGCGCGCAGGGTCCCGTTCCCCAGCAGAGGGACGAGATTGACCGCGCTGCCCTGGGTCTCGACGGTCTCTTTGTACCCCTGGAGGTCATCCCACGGAATCGGGGTGGGCGCGATGCTGACCGACTGGGTGAGCGGTTTGCGATTCAGCTCGGTCACAGGGAATGGGGAATCGCCACAGTTTCCCGTGACCATGGTGGTCACGCCCTGAAACACGCTACTGGTGGCGTCGGGGCAATGGAGGACGTGAAGATCGGAATGGGTGTGCGTGTCGATGAAACCCGGCGCGAGATACGCACCGTGAAGGTCGATCCGCTCTTCGCATGGAGTCTTACAGTTGCCGAGTTTGTGGAAGGCTATCTCTGCAATATCGCTGTTCCGGATAAGTACAGAGCCGGTCTTGGGGTCGGATCCACTCCCGTCGAGGATGAGCGCGTCGGTTAGTAAGAGTTCCTTTGTCAATAGCGAGGACAAACCTCATAGTTATTCCCGAAGGTTGCGTCGCGGGTCCAGGTCTTGGCGTGTTCTTGATGCGTGACGAGCAATCGGACTAGCGTATCCATCATCTCGCGCCGCCGCCCGGCGAAGGCTGGATCGTGATACAGGTTTTCCATCTCTTCCGGATCGTGCTCGAGATTGAAGAGGCAAGGATCGTCCAACCGCCGCCCCCAGATCAATTTCCAGTTCCGGTCGCGGATCGCCTCGACGCCGTTGCAGTCGCAATAGGCCGCCGACCGGTGGTCTTCATCCGCACGGTCGCCTCGAAGGACCGGCACGAGGCTCCGGCCCTGAACTCGGCGCGGGATGGAAACGCCCGCGGCGTCGAGCAATGTCGGCATCACGTCGACGAGCTCGGCCAGCGCATGCGATGTAACGTCCCCCATCTTTCCCGAAACGCCCGAGATCAACAGCGGAACGCCGATAAGTGAGTCGTACAACCGGCCGTCCGATTTGAGGATCAGCCCGTGCTGACCCATGAAATCGCCGTGATCGCTGGTGACTAAGACGATTGTGTTCTCCAGCAGACCGTTCTCTTCCAACCAGTCGAGCGCGCGCCCGATCTGCATATCGATGTGTGAAATCGACGCGTAATAGTAGGCGAGGATCTTACGGAACTTCTCTTCGTTCAGCGTTTCGAGATCGAAGTGGGTACTCGTCCTCTGATTGATATCGCCTTCCGGGATCGGCTGGCAGTAGTCCTGGGGCAGCGTGAGCGCGCTGGGATCGTACATCTCGTCCCAGGGCGAGGGGGGATCGAATGGATGGTGCGGCTTGATGTAGCTGGAGACCAGAAAGAAGGGCTCCTTTTCTAGCCGTTCGAACGCGGCAATTGTCTCCCGCCCGATCCAGGTGGTCGAGTGATCTTCCTCCGACAGATTGGAGACCATGGCGCCGAAGTTCTCCCAGTACTCGGGAGGGGCGCTCGAACGCTCGACCTGATCCCATAGATCGATACGATCGACCAAGCTTTTGCCCGCAAGGTAACGGTGGTAATCATCCACCATTCGCCCCGCCCCGCTCTGCTCGGCCAGCCGCATGATTTCAAAACCGTGGGCCCTGTAAGGAGGTACGAAGTTCATCTGTCCGACGCAGGCCGTTCTGTAGCCCCCCGCCCGTAGCGCGCGCGGAAGCGTAATCGCGGTGCTGGGGAGTCCTACATGGTTGCCATCGACCCGGTGGCTGCTGGCGTACTGCCCGGTCCAGAGGCTAGCGCGAGAAGGCACGCTGATCGGGAATTGGCAGATCGCCTCGGAGAAGCCGACTCCCCGTTTCGCAAGTTGATCCAGATGCGGTGTTTGCACATCCGGGTTCCCCGTGTAGCCCAGACAGTCGCGGCGTAACTCGTCCATCAGGAAAACCACGATATTTGGGCGGCTATCCTCTCTTTCGGGAGTGCCCGTGTTTTGCGTTGGTTCTCGATCGCTCATCATTCCCCGTTCACTGGCCGCTCTGAAATAACTCTCGATGAGTCCGCTTCGTCAATCTTGGCAAGACGAGTTTTGCGTGGCGCTGCAACCCTTAAATACTCGCCCATTTCGCCGGTTTCCTC
>CAYTDF010000075.1:0-6747 GCA_964436365.1 uncultured bacterium
TCAACCAGAGGTTGGGAGCCGCTTCAAATTCAACTAACTATGGCACATACTCTTTTCTTGGGCTGAGGCAATCATGCCTTCTTGTTCCGCTCAATCTGCGCTTCCAGCGCCTTGATGTACTCCATATCCAGGCCGCCCGATTCTGGTTGGCTCTCGCTCCGTGCGTTTGACTTTAGTGTCTCAAGTTCTTTTTTATCAATGATTTGCCGTATCTTCACCTCGATCTCCCGGACAGCTTTTCGTCTTGCACGGAGCGGTTGCCAACGCTCGATGACGTCGCAGGCCAAGGGGACCAAATCCCCGTGCTCTTCCTCTTCCAGGCGTTGCAGATGGGAGGAGATGGGCTTCTCCGGGCGTGAGTCCAGCGCCCAGTTCATGACAATCGCGGATGGCGTCTCTTTGTCGACCAGCTCGAAAATCAGAGACCGCCAGCGACTCTTCACCTCGGGAGGCATGAAACCCGTCGTCGGCTCGTCTTCATCGATCGGTTCCGGTCCCTTCAGAATCCCCGAGTCGTAGAGAACCAGACAGACCATATCCATCACGATCTGCTCTTCCAAACTCAGACGGGACCGTGTGAGCGGCGATGCGGGCTTCTCCGAGTCTGAGGTTTGCGGCGGTCCGGGTGGAGGAGGAGTCGGATGGGACGTCTTGCTCCGCTTCATGTCGCTTCGGAGTGCGTCGGCCGATGTGCGCAGCTGCGAGGCCAGCCGCTCCAAGTACTCCTGCTGAACCACCGCCGCGGGAACCGTGGCTAAGACCGGAAGCAGTTCGGCGCAGATCGCCTGTTTGGCGGCCGCGCCCGAGATTCCGTGCCGGTCGACGGAGCGTTGGATGAGCGACTCGAAACCGTCTCGCGCCGAATCGAGTAGGCTGCGCATACCGTCGGGGCCGTGTGTGCGCGTGTAGGAATCCGGATCTTCACCCTCCGGCAACAGGACAACATCGACCGGGTGCCCGGCGGCCAGAAACGCACCGACGCCCTTCCGGGCCGCCTCCAAGCCCGCCCCGTCCCCGTCGTACATCAAGATCACACCTTCGGTGCACTGTCTCAGGATGCGAACGTGCTCCGCTGTGATTGCCGTTCCCAGTGTCGCCACAGCGTTCCCGAAACCGGCCACATGCAGGCTGATGGTATCCATATACCCTTCGACCACGATGATCGAGCCTTCCTTCTTGGCGGCTGTACGAGCCCGGTTGAGCAGATAGAGCGTACGGCTCTTAGAAAAGAGTGAGGTTTCCGGTGAGTTGAGGTATTTCGCGCGGTCGTCGCCCAAGGCTCGGCCGCCGAAGGCGATCACTTTTGAGATCGTGTTCAAGATCGGGAACATGAGCCGGTTCCGGAACCGGTCGTAGTATCCTTCGCCTTGGTCCGCTTTGCGGGGTGCGATCAGGCCCAGCTCCTCGGCGACTTCCAGGGGAGTCGTCTTCTTGAGGGACTCCGTCAGAGCCGACCACGAGTCGGGTGCGTATCCGAGTCCAAACGAACGGACTTGGTCACGTGTTAGGCCTCGCTTCTCGATGTACTCAAGCGCCGTGGGAGACGCCTCCAGCCACGAGACGTATTGCCGGGCTGCCTGGGTCATCACCGCGTGGCGGTCGATATCCGGGGATTTTCGATCCCGTCCGTCACGATCTTGAGGGATATCGATCCCGGCACGGTCCGCGAGAATCTGGATGGCCTCGCGAAAGCTCAGGTTCTCTTTCTCTTGGAGGAACGTGAACGCCGTTCCGGCCTTGCCACAGCCGAAGCACTTGAAGATCTGCCGTTCGCGATGAACCGAGAACGAGGGCGTCTTCTCTTGGTGGAACGGACAGAGCCCGACATGGTTCGCCCCACGCTCTCTGAGCGGCACGTAGACTCCGACCACATCGACGATGTCCGTCGCCGCGAGAATCTGGTCGATGATATGTTGCGGAACTCGTCCCATAGTCTGGTTCTAGAGAAGTCCTTCCCGAATGCCACGAGTGTAGGGCAGACGCCGCTCGCTCGAAAGAACCCTGGCCGGTCCGCTGGTCTCTATGCTCCCAACCGGGTACGCCGGGCATCTTGCCTATTGCCTCAAAGCAACCAGGCCAATGGAACGACCGTCTGCTATGTCTGATATGTGGCGTTTTAGATAGCCTTTGGAAACCGGCTCCATGCTAAACTGGTTGAGGAGACTGAAGAATTGATTTGCACTATCTCGATGATACCGGCGGTGACTCTGAGTTCGAAGCGCTGGAGATACCGCGTCTCCGGTAGCGTACTTCTCGTTTTCGTTTCATTCGTGGCCTGTGTTCCGCCGGCGATGGCCGATACTCCGGACTCGGCCGAACTCAACGAACTGCTGGATTGGACGGTGCACGACTGGCGCTTCAAACTCGGTGAGGTTCCAGGTGCGGAAACGCCTGACTTCGATGATTCGGACTGGGAACTCGTGGACGTCGGACACCGATGGTGGCCGGAGAACTCGACCTGTTGGTACCGTAAACGAATCACGATTCCCGAATCGATCAACGGCGCACCAACGAAGGGCGCAACCATGCGACTCCGGATTGGCGTCGACAACGAGGCCAAGGCCTATGTGAACGGAGAGTTCAGGCAGCAATCCTGGTGGCCCGACCAGATGGGCCTCGGTGATTTTGTGCTCGCCGAAAACGCGCAACCGGACGACACGTACACGGTCGCGCTCCACGCGATCAACCGTCCCGGCTACGGTTCGCTCCACCAAGCTCGCTTTGTCTCCGACGCTGGCGAGACGCTGCCAAAACTCCTCCGCGCTTACGAAGTCGCCGATTCGCATCTGTGTTATGCACCCGCAGGCGAGGCCGAACACTGGCGAAACATCGTTCGCAAATCGATACAGGAACTCGCTCCGGCCATGCGCCGCGGTGCCGGGCAGGGGCCTTATTTCGACCGAATCGTCCGTGCCCGCGACACACTCCTGTCCGATACGAAACGATTCGAACCCGATCTGCAACGTATCGGAGAAAAGCTAGCCGAATTACAGAAGCGCATCCGACAGGGCGAAGCCGCTGGCCGGCAGATGGCGTATCAGCGAACGGACGCGCGTCTCGTCGAGAGTTTTCTGCAATACGTACGCGACGACATGGCGGATGGGCAAATCTCCCATGCGATCCGCGCGTTGTGGACGGTTCGTTATCTCGACCGGGTCTGCGGAAAAGCTCTGGAAGAGGCCACCGCCATTCTCGACGCTCCCTCTCTCGATTCCGTAGTGGCCACCTACCGAACCGGCCCGGTGGCCATCCGCGACGGCGCATTCTGGCAAGGTGGCCGGCCCCTCTTTTTCACGGGCGTGGGACATTTCAACCAGGTGCGAAGAGACACGCCTATTCTTTCTGAATACGGATTCAATATTATTGAGATCGACTTGGGGCCGAATAGTGTGCTGACCGGGCCCGACACGGTGGATGTTCGGCCCGTTCACGACGACCTTCTCAAAGTGCTCGGCGATGCGGCAGCGCACAACGTAGCCGTCAATCTGCACACGGCCCCCCATTACGTGCCCCAATGGGCCTTTGGACGAAACCCGAAACTGTCCCAATGCGGGTCTCATTTCATCCCGTTCTGTATCGAGGCGCCCGACTTGCGGGCCATTCACGAGCGGTATCTCCGCACGCTTATGCCTCTTATCGCCGAGCATCCCGCTCTGCATAGCATCTGCCTCAGCAACGAGCCGCAATACGTCGGAAAATGTGATTATTCCCGCAAGAAATTCCACCTTTGGATCGAGGAGAAGCACGGTTCTATCGAATCGGCCAATGCTCTTTACGGGTCCAACTTTACCTCGTTTGCCGAAGTGCCCATTCCTGACGACCCCTCGAACTACCCCTTGTTCTTTGACTGGTGCCGGTTCAACCAGGACCGTTTTGTGGCCTGGCATGCGTTCATGCGCGACATAATTCATGAATACGCCTCCGATCTGCCCGTCTTCGTGAAAGTGATGTCATCCATCCTCGATGGGCCGCGGTATTTTGCCTTTGGGGTCAATCACGAAGACTTTAACCACCTCGACGCGATTGCCGGAAACGATTGCCACCAGCTCTTTGCCGGGAACGCACCGGGCGAGTACGCCCAGCATTGGCTGGGTATGGCATTGAACTATACCTTCCAGCGCTCGACTGCGCCCACCAGCCCTATTTTTAACGCCGAGGATCATGTCATCCGCGACGGCGACTGGTCGTTCATTCCCGAGACACACATCCGCACCGCCTTCTGGACGCAGGCGCTCCATGGGCAGGGTGCGGCCACGACCTGGGTATGGGACCGCGATCAGAGAGGCAACCGAGCCGAGAACATTCTGACTCGGGCCAACTGTGTCCGTGCCATGGGGCGCGTGGCTCTCGATTTGAACCGTCTGGCTCCGGAAATCTATGCCTTGCAGCGAGTGAAGTCGGACCTGGCCATCTTGTACTCGCATTCGTCGCTCTTGCCGTCCCCAACGTTTGTTGGAGAGGTTACCGCTGCCTTCGAAGGAACTCATTTTGCAGATACAACTTGTGATTTCGTAACCGAGAGACAGGCTACGGCGGGAAAACTTGGCGATTACAAGGTTGTTCTCGTGCCTGGGGTATCCCACATTCCCGCCGCCGCGTTCGAGGCCTTCCAGGACTATGTCGCTTCGGGGGGCGTGTTGGTTACGGTCGGGGAATGTTTCACTCACGACGAATACGGACGCGCACGTAGCGAAAAACTCGAACGGAAGGGCTCAGGCCGCCTGGTGGAATATCCCGGTCGAATCACAGCGCGCGTCTACCGCGAGATACTCGACGGCTTGCTGGATGAGACCGGCTGTAACCGGCCCGTACGCATGAAGGGTGAACATGGCGAGCCGGTCTGGGGTGTCAACCTGCGCGCGGTTGAGCGCGATGGCAAGTGGCTCGTAAGCCTCGTCAACTTTGGCCGCCGCGAGCAGACCGTTACGCTTCATGCCGACGCTCCGATTGCCAGCGCCTTCAGCCTCGTTGAAGGGACGGAAGTGGCCTTACCGATCACCCTTACCCCTCTCGAGCCTATGCTCCTTTCCCTGCAACCTGATCGACCTTAAGACCACCCGGTCAGCGCTGGCATCCCTGCTTTGGGAAAGTGCAAGCCTGGGTGGCTCTGCCCTCCAGCCACCCCGTGCCTCCTACATCCGCTCCTCATAAATAGCCAGCAGCCGATCCGTGATGGCTGACCACGAACGCTTCTCTTCCGCAACCCGCCGAGCACGTGCGCCCATCTCCCGGCGCAGAGAATCGTCCTTAAGAATACGCAGCGCGGCTGCGGCCATACTCGCGCCGTCGCTGGCCGTGGCCAGACCGACCCGCTCGCGCTCGACGATCTCCGCTGTATCACCCACCGCTCCCGCTACCACCGGGCGTCCGGAAGCCATATAATCCCCGAGTTTGTTCGGCAATCGCGCGCGATTGGCCGGGGTACTCTCCAAAGGCAGCAAGTGCAGGTCCGCCGCGCCCAAGTGCTCCGAGAGACGCTCGTATGGAACCTGACCGGGCAGCAGCAAACCTTCGCCACCAAGCCGTTTAGATAACGTCTGTATCGCTTCGGCCTCGACCCCGCCGCCCGCTACGAGTAAGCCCACATCGGGCATCGATTCGCGCAGTTTCGCCACCGTCTCGCCGACCAGCCCCAGGTCCCACAGAGAGAGCCCCACAAAACAGACCAAGGGGCGCTCGGCAGGCCAACCGAGTCTCTTTCGGCAGGCCACGCGGTCCTCGACGCGAATCCCCTCGACGTCGCATCCCGAAGGCAGCAGATGCAAGCGCTCTTCTTCGACGCCCACTGAAACTGCCCGCTCGTACAGAGGCCTGCTGATCACCGTCACCATATCCGCGTGCCGCTTATGCCCCTCCTCCAACCCCGCCTCCCATTCATCGACTACACCGAAACGGCGGCGGCCGGTCGTAATCCCGCCCCGCGTCCACCAATCGCACCAGTCGGCGGCCAAGAGCGGCCGCCGCGCCGCGCCGCGCGCATCTCTCAGCAGGTACCACGGGAAGCTGACGTTCGGTCTGTGATCGAACGCGTGAATCACATCGAACCGCTCGGGGCGGAACGAACGCGTCGCTAGCATCCGGCACAGGAGATCCAGAGGCGCGTACCCACCGTCGTGACGTTTGGGACCGATCCAACGCGGCGGTTGCCAAATCGCCACGCCCTCACGCTCGAAGCGCCTGCCCAGTGGGGCCACGTCGGGGGCCGCCGTCCAGAGTTCGACCTGGTGCCCACGCTGCACCAGACGCCGGGCCAGTTGGAACGCTCGAAAGAAGGTTCCGCGTTCGTACAGATTGTGATTGAGATAGAGCAGGCGCATCGGATTGCAGGCCAGTCGCCGGAGGATCAGTCGCTCGCCGGAACGGGGACTCGGACCGTGTTGTCTTCGTGTGTCTCTTCGTCGACCACACCTTCGGGGTCGGCCGTCACTTCCACCCATTCAACGTTCGGAATCTTGATATTGACGTTCGCCCACCCATCGTGAGCCTCGACGGTTTGGGTGACACCTTGTTCGCGCGGAAGCGTCAGGATATCGGGTTCGGTCGCGCCAGTGCGCTGCATCTTGAGTTCGACTTGGATCCGCTCGGCGGGCAGATCGCCGCTGTTGCGCACCACAAAATCGACACGCCAGCCACTCTCCAACCGGGTCAACAGCACATCCTCTTTTTTCACGACGAGATTGGCTTTTTGCCGAATGTGCAGTTCCACAGTCTTGTGATTATCGTCTTCGTTCGACTCCGCTGTATGCT